>NZ_LEKI01000072.1:0-26460 GCF_001029525.1 Nocardiopsis sp. RV163
GGTGGCGAGACCGGGGCCGTGGGCCGGTCCGACCCGTCTCGTTCAGACTCTAGTAGTGGTCTCCACCAGCGGGTTCCGCTGCCCGGGAAACCGGTTCCGCCCACTCGGAGAACGGCCGGACCACGGTGCCCGCGGCCACGACCGAGTTGCGGCCCAGGTGCACTCCGGGCAGGATCACGGCGTTCGCGCCGATCCAGGTGCCGTCGCCGATGCTGACGGGGTCGTCCACCGGCCACTGGAGGCCCACCGGGATCTCGGTGTTGCCGTAGGCGTGGTTCTGGTCGGTGATGTAGACGTAGGGGCCGGTGTACACGTGGTCGCCGATGTCCACGGACCTGTGGGCGACGATGTGCGAGCCGCGCCCGATGGCGCAGCCCGAGCCGATCCGCACGACCGTCCCGGGGCCCAGGTCGTAGTCGGGGCCCATCCCGGCGGCGAGGGTCATGTCCCCGCCCAGGACGGTGTGGACGCCGATCTCGATCCAGGGCTCGCCGTAGAGGGTGGCCGTGGGGAAGGCGATCGCCGAGCCCGTGCCGAAGCGCGCGAATCTGCGGGCCGCCCTGGAATCGGCGCGGATTTCGGCGTTGGTACGGGCGTACGACCAGACGGAGCGGAGAATCCAGGACAACAGCCGCGACACGCGTGCCCCCATTTATTACCTATCAGTAACTGTCGCGAACATTAGCAGTGTCCGAGTATGCGGCGACATATCCGGTCGGTACGCAGCGGGGCCCGGACCGCGCTCGGTTCGAGCGCGGCCCGGGCCCCGGGGCGGACTCGCGGGGGCTCCCGCGGACGGGATCAGCCCGACAGGTGGGCCAGCAGGTCCTGGCGGGTGAGGATCCCCAACGGCTTGCCGTCGCGCAGCACCACCAGTGCGCCGGAACCGCGCAGCAGGCGGACGCAGTCGCTCGCGGGCGTGCCGGTGCCCACCGTGGCCAGAGGCCTGCCCATGTGGGTCTCCACCAGGTCGTCCAGTTGCGCGCGGCCGTCGAAGAGGGCGTCGAGGAGGTCGCGCTCGGCGATGGAGCCGACCACCTCGGCGGCCATCACCGGGGGCTCCTCCTTCATCACCGGCAACTGGGAGACGCCGTACTCTCGCATGATGGCCACGGCCGTGCCGACGGTCTCGTCTGGGTGGGCGTGCACGAAGTCGGGCATCTCGCCGCCCTTGGCGGCCAGCACCTGGCCCGCGGTGGCCTCCTCGGTCTCGGCGGACAGGAAGCCGTAGTCGGCCATCCACTCGTCGTTGAAGATCTTGCCGAGGTAGCCGCGGCCGCCGTCGGGCAGCAGCACGACGATGACGTCGTCGGGGCCGGCGTCCCGGGCCACGCGCAGGGCCGCCTCCACGGCCAGGCCGCAGGAACCGCCCACCAGCAGTGCCTCCTCGCGGGCCAGGCGGCGGGTCATGAGGAAGGAGTCCTTGTCGCTGACCGCCACGATGTCGTCGCACACCGAGGTGTCGTAGGTGCCGGGCCAGATGTCCTCGCCCACGCCCTCGACCAGGTAGGGGCGGCCCGAGCCGCCGGAGTAGACCGAGCCCTCGGGGTCGGCGCCGACGACGCGCACCGCGCCGCCGGAGACCTCCTTGAGGTAGCGACCGGTCCCGCTGACGGTGCCGCCGGTGCCGATGCCCGCCACGAAGTGGGTGATGCGGCCCTCGGTCTGCTCCCAGATCTCGGGGCCGGTGCTGTGGTAGTGCGACTCCGGGTTGTTCGTGTTCTCGTACTGGTTGGGCTTCCAGGCGCCGGGGATCTCGGTGGCCAGCCGGTCGGAGACGGAGTAGTAGGACTCCGGGTGGTCGGGGGCGACGGTGGTCGGGCAGACCACGACCTCGGCGCCGTAGGCGCGCAGGACCGAGAGCTTGTCCGGGCCGACCTTGTCCGGGCAGACGAAGACGCAGCGGTAGCCCTTCTCCTGGGCCACGATGGCCAGGCCGATGCCGGTGTTGCCCGAGGTCGGCTCGACGATGGTGCCGCCCGGCTTGAGCTCGCCGCTCTTCTCGGCCGCCTCGACCATGCGCAACGCGATGCGGTCCTTGACCGAGCCGCCCGGGTTGAAGTACTCGACCTTGGCGAGGACCGTCGGGGCGTTCGGGCCGAGGACCTGGGTGACCTTGTTCAAACGGACGAGCGGAGTGTCCCCGACCAGGTCGATCAGTGAGTCGTATACCCGCACTTGCGCTCCCTCTGCGTCGTGGCGGCCGGGTTTCGGCCCGCCATGTCCTCGCCCCGGTGGCGAGACCGGGGCCGTGGGCCGGTCCGACCCGTCTCGTTCAGACTCTAGTAGTGGTCTCCACCAGCGGGTTCCGCTGCCCGGGAAACCGGTTCCGCCCACTCGGAGAACGGCCGGACCGGCCGGTGCCCGAACGCCCGGCGGGCCCCGCGCCGCCGCCCGGGGAGACAGCCGCCCGACCCCGTCCCGCCGGTGCCGGTCGTCTCACCCCGGGGGCACGGACCGGGTACCGCCCGGGTACGTGATTCCGGGGTTGCCCACCGGTAACCTCGCTCGTATCCGTCCCGCCCAGGGCAGGCGGGTCCGAGCCTCGGGGGTGTCCGGTGCTGCGAGCCGCACGCGCAAGACGGATCGCCGCTGCCACCGCGTTCGGCAGCGGCGGGCTCACGCTCGTGGGCGGCGGCACCGTCGCGCTCCTCTACCTCCAGGCCAGGCTGGCCCGACGCGCGGTCGGCTCCCCCCGCTGGGACAGGCCCGCGGTCAACGGCGTCTACGGCGAGGGCTCCGGACCGCCGATCCGCATGCTGATGATGGGCGACTCCACCGCCGCCGGGTTCGCGGTCGAGCGGGCGGACCAGACCCCCGGCGTCCTCCTGGCCTCGGGGCTGGCGGCGGCCGCCGAGCGCCCCGTGCGCCTGCGCTGCACCGCCTCCCCCGGAACCACCTCGGCCAACCTGAGCGTCCAGATCGAGCGCTCCCGGGCCCTGGAGGAGGCCACCCGCTACGACCTCGCGGTCATCTTCGTCGGCGCCAACGACGTCATCCGCCGCGTGCGGACCGAGGAGGCCGTCGCCCAGCTCCGCGAGACCGTCCGCCTGCTAGTCGGCTACGGCACTCGGGTGGTGGTGGGCACCTGCCCCGACCTGGGCACCGTCCGGCCCATCGGCTGGCCGCTGCGCTCGGTGGCCCGGCTTGCCTCCCGCCAGCTCGCCGCCGCCCAGGTCGTCGCGGTCACCGAGGCCGGGGGCCGCGCGGTCTCCATGAGCGACGTACTGGCCGACCATTTCCGGACAGATCCTGGATCCATGTTCGGGCCTGACCGTTTTCATCCGTCAGTTCTCGGGTACTCGCAGGCCGCCTCCGCCGTCCTGCCCTCGGCCTGCGCCGCCCTGGGGCTGCTTCCCGAACTGGAGGACGCCGAGCGCAGCAGCGGCGTCCTGCCGGTGGACCGCGCGGCCGTGGTGGCCGCCCGGACCCCCGGAACGGAGGTCTCCATGGCGGACGCCCAGGGCAGCGGGGAGACACCGGGCAGGCACGGGCGCTGGGCGGCGCTCGTCCGCGGCCCGTTCCACCTCCGGGGCGGCCGCGGGCACCCGAACGGTTCGGCCGGGGTGCGCACGACCGGGAACGCCGACCGCTCCGGGGAGGGCGGCTGAACACGGGCCCCGGGTGGCGTGCGGATCCCCGGACGGGTTTACTGGTCAGTAACAACCGAGGCCGGAGCAGGTCGCCCGGCCCTCCGGATCCACAGCTCCACACGCAGCACCTCAACCGTTAGGGACGCAGCCATGCCCGAAGCAGTCATCGTCGCAACCGCCCGCTCCCCCATCGGCCGCGCCTTCAAGGGCTCGCTCAAGGACATCCGTCCGGACGACCTGACCACCCAGATCGTCCGCGCGGCGCTGGCCGAGGTCCCCGAGCTGGACCCGGGCAGCATCGACGACCTGATGCTCGGCTGCGGCCTGCCCGGCGGCGAGCAGGGCTTCAACATGGCCCGCATCGTGGCCGTCCAGCTGGGGCTGGACACCGTCCCGGGCACCACGGTCACCCGCTACTGCTCCTCCTCGCTCCAGACCACCCGGATGGCCTACCACGCCATCAAGGCGGGAGAGGGGGACGTCTTCGTCTCCGCGGGCGTGGAGACCGTCAGCCGGTTCGTCAACGGCAGCAGCGACGACGGCGCCAACGAGAACCCGCTCTTCGACGACGCCAAGGCCCGCACCGCCAAGCGCGCCGAGGGCGGCGCCGGAACCTGGACCGACCCGCGCGAGGGCGGCGGCCTGCCCGACGCCTACATCGCGATGGGCCAGACCGCCGAGAACGTCGCCCAGGCCACCGGCGTCTCGCGTCAGCGCCAGGACGAGTTCGCGGTGCGCTCGCAGAACCTCGCCGAGAGGTCCCTGGACAACGGCTTCTGGGAGCGAGAGATCACCCCCGTGACCCTGCCCGACGGCACCGTGGTCAGCACCGACGACGGCATCCGCCGCGGCACCACCTACGAGAAGGTCTCCGAGCTCAAGCCGGTGTTCCGCCCCGACGGCACCGTCACCGCGGGCAACGCCTGCCCGCTCAACGACGGCGCCTCGGCAGTGGTAGTCATGAGCGACACCAAGGCCGCCCGGCTGGGCATCACGCCGCTGGCCCGCATCGTGTCCACCGGCGTGACCGGCCTGAGCCCGGAGATCATGGGCCTGGGCCCGGTGGAGGCCTCCCGGCAGGCGCTGGCCCGTGCCAACATGGCCATGGGCGACATCGACCTGGTCGAGATCAACGAGGCCTTCGCCGCGCAGGTGCTGCCCTCCGCCGACCGGCTGGGCATCGACATCGACTCCCAGCTCAACGTCAACGGCGGCGCCATCGCGATCGGCCACCCCTTCGGCAGCACCGGCGCCCGCATCACCGGCACGCTGATCAACGGCCTGCGCTTCCACGACCGGACCTTCGGCCTGGAGACCATGTGCGTCGGCGGCGGCCAGGGCATGGCCGCCGTCTTCGAGCGCCTGAGCTGACGACCCGCGGGGCCCCGGGCCCGGAAGGCGCCGCCGGGGTTGCGGCGGTGCCTTCCGGGCCCTTCTCCGTGCACGCCCCAGCCGTCGGCCCGCGCCGAGACCGACCGCTCCCGTCCCACGCGTCAGCGTTCCGAACGCGGAGGGCACGGCTGGCGGGCGGCCCTCCGCATCCGGAACGCGCAGGAATTACCGCCTGCCACAACAGGTTTCGTCTGGGAACCCCTCGAAGACGAACGTTCTCACACCGGCAAGGTAAAAGCTGGTGACCGGGGCTTGTCCAAAACGTGATCCTGATGCAGGGTCGCAGGTAAGTGCCACACGCCAACGCGCTGCCGGAGGTGCCCATGTCGGTAACCCACTCGCCGGAGGTCCACGCCAAGCTCATCGAACGCATCCCGGTCGTCACCGGCCGGGGACTCCACGAGTGGTTCGACGCCCTCGACGGGGGGCCGGGCCTGGTGCGCTGCCAGGACCGGTCGAACTGGCTCGCCGACGAGTACGAGTTGCCCCAGTGGTACGCGCACGCCCTCGTGACGGAGTACGACCGCCGCCGCAGGAACCGCTCCATCCCCGCGCCCCGGCGCGGGAACGCCTGAGCGCGCCGCGGGCTCGCCGACCACGGCGAAGGGGCCGCCGCCCGGACGTTCGTCCGGGCGGCGGCCCCTCGCGTGGGTGTGCGGACGCCGTGGGCGGCCTCGGGAGTGCTCCGCGCGTCGGGCGCGGACTACTCCGCGAAGATCGACTTGATGATCCAGAGCAGGCGCAGGATCTCGATGTAGAGCCAGACCAGGGAGACGGTCAGGCCGAAGGCGAACTGCCAGGCGAACTTGTTGGGGATGCCGGCGTTGAGGCCCTCCTCGATGCCGCGGAACTCGATGGCCAGGGTCAGCGCGGCCAGGACCACGAACACCAGGCCGACGAGCAGGCCGAGCGGGCTGGGCTCGCGCAGGCCGATGCCGCCCGCGATGAAGAAGCTGGCCACGAAGTTGACCAGCATCAGGGCCGCGGCGCCGATGACCGCGTACGTGACGACCTTGACGAAGCCGTCGGTCACCTTGATGACGCGGAACTTGTACAGGGCGAGCATCACGGCGAACACCACGACGGTGCCCAGCACCGCCTGGGTCACGAGCGCGCCGCCCGCACCGGCGTCACCGGTGGTGACCGACAGGCTGTTGGCCAGGATCGCGGAGATGCCGCCGACGAGCAGGCCCTCCAGAGCGGCGTAGCTCAGGATGGCGACGGGGTTGGTGATCTGCTTGAAGGCGATCACCAGGCCCAGCACCAGACCGCCGAGCGCGCCCACGAGGGTGAGCGCCACGGCGACGGCGGGGGCCGAGCCGAAGAGGAAGTAGTTGACGACGGCGAAGGCCGCGACCACACCGAGCGTCATACCGGTGCGCACGACCACGTCGTCGATGGTCATCGGCTGGTTGTCGGTGCTCTGCACCGGACCGCCGGGGTAGCCCTGCTGGGGGTAGGTCTGGCCGTAGCCCTGCTGCGGGTACGGTTGTCCGTACCCCGGCTGGCCGTAGGGTCCCTGCTGCTGGCCGTAGCCGTAACCCGGCTGGCCGTTGAACCCCTGCTGGGCGTGCCCGGCAGGACCGGCCTGCTGGAGCGCCCGCTTGAGGACGGGGTTGGAACTCCGCATCCGCATGTCTAGTCAAGACCCTTTCACGCGTGGATTGCTGCCCACAAGGTAACGCACGCGCCTCTTCCGGAGTTCCACGGGCGAGGTCACTGTTCAGACACGGCGCCCCGGCCCGGCCGGAGCCGGTCCGGAGCCCTCACCCGGCGGGTCGGCACCCGCCCCCGCGGGCGCGCCGAGGGTCCGGCGCCCGAGGACGCCGCCCCCTCCTCCCCCGGCCCGGACCGCCCGCGCGGCGGG
This sequence comes from Nocardiopsis sp. RV163, assembly GCF_001029525.1. NCBI lineage: Bacteria > Bacillati > Actinomycetota > Actinomycetes > Streptosporangiales > Nocardiopsidaceae > Nocardiopsis > Nocardiopsis sp. RV163. The sequence goes on from NZ_LEKI01000072.1 coordinate 6,853, forward strand.
GCCGTGACGGCCAAGTACAGCTAGCCGCGCGTGACCAGGGAGCGGGCGAGGAAGAGCATGTTCGCCGGGCGCTCCGCCAGACGGCGCATGTAGTAGCCGTACCACTCGTCGCCGTAGGGCACGTAGACCCGCATCCGGTTGCCCTCGGCGGCCAGCCTGACCTGCTCGGCGTCGCGGATGCCGTAGAGCATCTGGTACTCGAAGCCGTCCTCGCCCCGGCCGTTGGCCGCGGCCAGCGAGCCCGCGATGGCGATCATGCGCGGGTCGTGCGTGGCCACCATCGGGTAGCCCTCACCCTCCATCAGCACGCGCAGCGCGCGCACGTAGGCCTTGTCCACCTCGGCCTTGTCGCGGAAGGCCACCGACTCGGGCTCGTCGTAGGCGCCCTTGCACAGGCGCACGCGCGAACCGGCCCCGCTCAGGTCGCGGCAGTCGGCCTCGGTGCGGCGGAGGTATGCCTGGAGCACCGCGCCCACGAAGGGGAAGTCCTGGCGCAGTTCGCGCAGGACGCCAAGCGTGGAGTCGGTTGTGGTGTGGTCCTCCATGTCGAGGGTCACCGTGGTGCCGACCGCCTTGGCCGCCTCGGCGATCCGGCGGGCGTTGTCCAGGGCGATCTTCTCGCCGTCGCTGCTGAGGAACTGGCCCACCGCCGAGAGCTTGACCGAGACCTCGGCGCGCTCGGCCAGACCGGCCTCGCCCAGCGCGGCCAGCAGGTCCCGGTAGGCGGTCACCGTCGCCTCGGCCTGGGCCGTGTCGGTGGTGTCCTCTCCCAGGAAGTCCAGGGTGACGTGGCGGTCCCGGGTCAGCTCCCCGACCACGGGGAGCGCTTCGTCCTGGGTGGAGCCCGCGACGAACCGCTTGACCATGGCCCGGGTGACGGGAGTGCGCTCGACGACGGTGCGGCAGGTCTGGGACCTGGCGGCGAGCAGCAGGGTTTTGCGAAGCATGGTGACCTCGGGAAAGACGTGCGCGAACCGGTGGGCTGGCGCGGGCGGGGCGCGGCGGGGTTCGTCCCGGCCGCGCCGGTGGATACGGGCGGGTTCCCGGGCCCCCTCAGGACGGGAGGGGGCCCGGACTCCTCATCAGCCCTGGTGGGGGTAGGAGGAGACCGTCGGCGCGACGAAGGTCTCCTTGATGGCGCGCGGGCTGGACCAGCGGGACAGGTTCTGCGCCGAACCCGCCTTGTCGTTGGTGCCGGAGGCGCGCCCGCCGCCGAAGGGCTGCTGGCCCACGATGGAGCCGGTCGGGCGGTCGTTGACGTAGAAGTTGCCCGCGGCGAAGCGCAGGGCCTCGCTGGCCTTGGCCACGGCGGCGCGGTCCCTGGCCAGGACGGCGCCGGTCAGGGCGTAGGCCGAGCCCTCGTCTACGACCTTGAGGACCTCGTCGAACTTCTCGTCCTCGTAGACGTGGACGGCGACGACCGGGCCGAAGTACTCGGTGCGGAACACGTCGTGGGACGGGTCGGTGCCCTCGATGATGGTGGGGCGCACGAAGTAGCCGACGGAGTCGTCGGCGGTGCCGCCCGCCAGGACGGTCAGGGTCGGGTCGGACTTGGCGTCCTCCAGGACCTTGGCCAGCTTGTCGAAGGCGCGGCGGTCGATGACGGCGCCGACGAAGTTGGACAGGTCGGTCACGTCGCCCATGGTCAGGGCCTCGGTCTCGGCGACGAGGTCGTCGCGGACCCGCTCCCACACCGAGCGTGCGACGAAGGCGCGCGAGGCGGCCGAGCACTTCTGACCCTGGTACTCGAAGGCGCCGCGCACGATGGCGGTGCGCAGGACCTCGGGGTCGGCCGAGGAGTGGGCGACGATGAAGTCCTTGCCGCCGGTCTCGCCGACGATGCGCGGGTAGGAGCGGTAGTTGGCGATGTTCTCGCCCACGCTCTTCCACAGGTGCTGGAAGGTCCTGGTCGAACCGGTGAAGTGCACACCGGCCAGCTCCGGGTCGTTGAGGGCGACGTCGGAGACGGCGAGGCCGTCACCGGTGACCATGTTGATGACGCCGGGGGGCAGGCCCGCCTCCTCCAGCAGGCGCATGGTCAGCTCGGCGGCGAACTGCTGGGTCGGGGACGGCTTCCACACGACCACGTTGCCCATCAGGGCGGGGGCGGTGGGCAGGTTGCCCGCGATCGCGGTGAAGTTGAAGGGGGTGATCGCGTAGACGAACCCCTCCAGGGGGCGCTGCTCCATGCGGTTCCACACGCCCTTGACGCTCAGCGGCTGCTGGGCGATCAGGTCGCGGGCGTAGGAGACGTTGAAGCGCCAGAAGTCGATCAGCTCGCAGGCCGAGTCGATCTCCGCCTGCTGCACGGTCTTGGACTGGCCGAGCATGGTGGCGGCGTTGATGGTGGCGCGCCAGGGACCGGAGAGCAGTTCGGCGGCGCGCAGGAGGATGGCGGCGCGGTCGTCGAAGGACATCGCGCGCCAGGCCGGGGCGGCGGCCTTGGCGGCGGCGACGGCGTCGCGGGCGTCCTCGTGGGTGGCGTTGCGCATGGTGCCCAGGACCGCGGCGTGGCGGTGCGGCTGCACGACGTCGATGGGCTCGCCGCCGCCCATGCGGCTCTCGCCGCCGATGCGCATCGGCAGGTCGACGCTGCGGCTGCCGAGCTCCTCAAGCTTGGCCACGAGTTCCTCGCGCTCGGCGCTGCCGGGAGCGTAGGACAGAACGGGCTCGTTCTGGGGCTGAGGGACGTTGGTCACGGCGTCCATGGGCACCTTCCCGGTGAAGAATGTCCCTGAAACAAGCAGGGTTGGCTGATTCAACGCTCCCAGAACCGGGGCGTGCGAACCTTGTGGACCAGGCCACTCTTTACCCGCCTTATTTGTTCTCCAGGACAAAATGGGACACACATGAGCGACGACCGCCCAGCTTCCGACCCGTTCCGCGCCTCCGGCGGCGAGGCGACCCGACCGCACCGGCGGCCGGGGGTTCCGCCTGTTCAGAATGGTTCGTCCGATGACAGGACCACGGGTCTGCCCCTGCGTGGACTGCTGCTGGCCCTCGGCGATCCCGTCGTGGACGTGGCCGCCGCCCCGGACGGGCTCGATGTCCAAGTGGACAACGTCGTCATCCTCGACCCGGAGGACCGCACGGAGGTGCGCGAAGGGGACCTGGTGCTGCTGATCGGGGCCCGGGGCACCGCCGCGCGGCGCATGGTCGGGGCGCTGGCCGAGCGCGGCGCCACGGCCGTCGCGGTCAAGACCAGCGCGCACACGGTGCCGGAGGAGGCGCCGCCGAGCGCGGGGACGCGCCCCGGCGGCCCCCGGGCCGGGGGCGCCGAAGAGGCGAGGGCGCTGCGCGCCGAGGCGCGGGAGGCGGGGATCGCCCTGCTCACGGTCCGCCCCGAGGTGCGCTGGGACCAGTTGCAGTCGGTGTGCCGGTCCATCCTGGACGACGCCCGCCTGACCGCCTCGGAGGATCTGGGCGAGTCCGGCGGCGACCTGTTCTCCATGGCGCAGACCATCGCCCGGCTCACCGGCGGGCTGGTCAGCATCGAGGACGCGGCGAGCCGGGTGCTGGCCTACTCCAGCGGTGCCGAGGTGGACGAGCTGCGGCGGCTGTCGGTGCTGGGGAGGCGCGGTCCGGAGTCGTACCTGGCCCTGTTGCGCGAGTGGGGGGTGTTCGCCAAGCTGCGCGCGGGCGAGGAGGTGGTGCGGGTGGACGAGCACCCCGAACTGGGCATCAGGCGCCGGCTGGCCGTGGGCATCCACGCGGGGCGCCAACCGCTGGGCGCGATCTGGGTGCAGGAGGGCGACCGGCCGCTGGCCGAGCACGCGGAGGAGGCCCTGCTGGGCGCGGCGCGCACCACCGCGCTGCAGATGATCCGCCAGCGCACGCAGGCCAGCGCGGGGCTGCGGCTGCGCGAGGACCTGCTGTCGAGCCTCTTGGAGGGCAGGATCGACGCCGGCGCGCTGGCCGACACCGTTGAGGTGCACGCCGGCCGGGGCGCGCTGGTGGCGGCGTTCGCCCCGGTCGAGGGGGCCGAGGGCGCGGCGGAGGAGCGCCCCGACCGGCCCGAGCGCGAGTTGCGCCGCCGCCAGCTGATCGACCTGGTGTCGGTGCAAACCGCGGCCTACCGGCGCGGCGCCCTGGTGACGGCGCTGGGCGGTCGGGTGTACGTGCTGCTGCCGGACCTGGCGCGCGTCCGGGAGGGGCGGCGCGGGGTGGAGCGGTCGGTGCTGGCGCTGGCCCGCAGGACGGTGGCGGCGGCGCGCGCGGCGCTGGGGCTGGAGGTGCGCGCGGCGGTGGGGTCGCTGGTGGAACGGCTGGGGGACGTGCCGGACTCGCGCGCGGAGGCGGACCGGGTCCTGGACGCGGTGGAGCGCTCTCCCGGCCGGGGTCCGGGCTGGGACGTGGCGACCATCTCCGACGTGCGCTCGCGGGTGCTGGTCAGCGAGACGCTGGCGCTGCTGCGCGGGGACCCGTCACTGCGCGATCCGCGGGTGAGCCGGCTGGTCGAACACGACCGCGCGGGCGGCGCCGACCTGGTGCACTCCCTGCTGGCCTACCTGGAGGCGTTCGGGGACGCGCGGGCGGCGGCGGAGCGGCTGCACATCCACCCGAACACGCTGCGCTACCGGGTGCGCCGGGCGGCCTCTGTGAGCGGGATCGACCTGGGGGACCCCGGGGAGCGCCTGTTCACGCAGTTGCAGCTGTTGATGGAGCAGCAGGGACCGACGCGCTGAGGGACTGCCGACCGTGTCCGCGGGCGGGCGTCCACCTGCGGGAAAACGCGACGCCTGCTCGGTGAGCAGGCGTCGTCGGAGCTGGTTGCCGTGGGTACCCCCGGTCGGACTCGAACCGACACTTGTGACCCTTTTAGGGGGCCTGCCTCTTCCATTGGGCTACGAGGGCGTGGCCCATCATACCGGGCGGGCTGATTGCCCACTTTGACTTGGCTTGGCCGCATTGGGACAGGAAGCGGTCGGCTTCCCCGAGGGGGAGCCGACCGCTTCGCGCGCCCGTCGCGGAGGTGGCGCCGCGCCCGCGCCGGGTCAGCTGACCCGGCGGAGGCGGCCGTCCTCGACCTGCGGGTGGCTGGCCTCCTCGAAGGCCTGACGGGGCTCGGCCATCTCCGGGAGCGCGGCGTAGTCGCGGCGCAGGAAGAGGGCGAGCGTCCAGTCCGAGAGCACGCGCATCTTGCGGTTGAAGGTCGGGACCGCGAACAGGTGGTAGGACCGGTGCGCGTACCAGGCCAGGCGGCCGTTGAGCTTGATCTTGCCGAACAGCTGGGCGGCGCCCTTGTGGACTCCGAGCCCGGCGACCGCGCCCAGGTTCTTGTGGCGGTAGGCCTTGGGCTCGGTACCGCGCAGGGCGGCGATCACGTTGTCGGCCAGGACCGGTGCCTGGCGGACCGCGTTCTGGGCGTTGGGCGGGTAGTAGCCGCCGTTGCCGTCGGGCACCTGGGCGTTGTCGCCGCCCGCGAAGGCGTTCTCCGCGCCGTTGACGGCCAGGTACTCGCTGGTGTCCAGGTGGCCCTTGGGGCCGAGCGGCAGGTCGCTGGCGGCCACGACCGGGCTGGGCTTGACGCCCGCGGTCCACACCAGCGTGCCCGAGTCGAACTCGGTGCCGTCGCTGAGCTTGATGTGCTGGTCGACAGCCGACTCCAGGAAGGTCTTGAGCCGGACGTCGATGCCGCGGCGGCGCAGCTGGTTGAGCGCCTTGCTGCCGACCTCGGGGCCGACCTCGGGGAGGATCTTGTCAGCCGCCTCGATGAGGTAGAACTGCACGTCCTCCAGGCCGATCGAGGGGTGGTGGCGCACGGCGTCGCGGACCATGTCCTCCAGCTCGGCGATGGCCTCGGCCCCGGCGAAGCCGCCGCCGACGAAGACGAAGTTCAGCGCCTTGCGGCGGATGGCCTCGTCGTCGGTGGAGTCGGCGATGGAGAGCTGGTCCAGGACGTGGTTGCGCAGGAAGGCGGCCTCCTCGACCGTCTTGATCCCGATGCCCCACTCGGCCAGGCCGGGGATGGGCAGGGTGCGCGAGACCGCTCCGGCGGCCATGACGAGGTAGTCGTAGGCGAGGGTCTGGGCCTCGCCGACGTTGGGCTCGTAGCGGACCGTGCGGTCGGCGTGGTCGATGCGCACGACCCTGCCGCCCAGGACGCGGACCCGCTTGAAGACCTTGCGCAGCGGGACGACCACGTGTCGGGGCGAGATGCTGCCGGAGGCGGTCTCGGGCAGGAAGGGCTGGTAGGTCATGTAGGAATTGGGGTCGATGACGGTGATCCGCGCCTCGCCCGCCCCGAGCTTCTTCTCCAGCCGCCTCGCGGTGTACATCCCGAGGTAACCGCCGCCGACGATGAGGATGTGCGGGATCTCCGCGTCGTCCCCTCCGCCGTGCACCAGCCGGTAGTTCCTGCTCTCGGTCATCGCATTTCCGCCCTAACGGTTCTTCTGTGTGGCGCCCCTTCCCAGGGGCCGCGAGGTCGTCACGCTCTTCGGTCGCCCGCGCCGCGGTGGCGGCGGGGTGCCGCCCGGGTCGGAGCGGGGTGCTTCTTCCCTTCGCTTGTGCATTCTTTCACAAGCACCTGCCGACAGAGAAGGTTCACACCGGCCCACCTTCCCACCACTTCCCGCTCCACCATACCGACGTTTTCGCAGGTCAGAACGGTTGTGAAAGCATTCACAAGCCCCCTGGGAGGTGACACGTCTCACCCGTGGCGCCCTTGCGCGCACCGCGGGAGACACCCGGTCGGGCGTCCCCCGCGGGAGACGTCACACGACCAGGCTCCAGGCCACACCGTCGAGGATGTCGTGCTCGCTGGCCGTGAAGGAGTCCGCCCCCGTGCGGGCGAGCACCCGCGACAGCACGAGCGCGCCCGCGCCGATGACGTCCACCCGTCCCGGGTGCATGACGCCGATCATCGACCGCTCCCGCGAGGTGGCCTTGAGCAGCTCCCCGGTGATGCGGTCCAGGTCGGCGACGCCCACGCGGGTGTGGTGGATGCGCTCGGGGTCGTACTCGGGCAGGTCCAGGGCCATACCGGCGACCGTGGTCGCGGTGCCCGCGACGCACACGACCGAGGCGGCCTCGCGCAGCGGGACCACCTTCTCGACCTCGTCCAGCGCTGCCTCGATGTCGGCGGTGGCCGCCGCGACCTCCTGCTCCGTGGGGGGGTCGCCGCGCAGGTGGCGCTCGGTCATGCGCACGCAGCCGATGTCCACCGACAGCGAAGCGCGGACCAGCTCGCCGTCTTCCCCGGACGGGACGCCGCCCAGGACGAACTCGGTGGAGCCGCCGCCGATGTCCACGACCAGGAACGGCGGGGCCGGGTCCTCGCCCGGGCCCTCGGCGTCCAGCTCTGCGGTGGCGCCCACGAAGGACAGCTCGGCCTCGTCCAGGCCGGTGACCACCTCGGGCTCCACGCCGAGGATGTCGCGCACGCCGTCCACGAAGACCCGGCGGTTGCTCGCGTCCCGGGTGGCGCTGGTGGCGACCATGCGCACCGCGTCCGGGCCCAGGGCGATGCCGTGCGCCTCGATGGCCTCGGCGTACCCCCGCAGCGCCTCGAAGGTGCGCTCCAGCGCCTGGGGCGCGAACGCCCCGGTCTCGTCCACGCCCTCGCCCAGGCGCACGATCTCCATGCGCCGGTCGACGTCGACCACCTGCACCTCGTCCTCGCCCACGTGGACGACGTCGGCGATCAGCAGCCGGACGGAGTTGGTTCCGCAGTCGATGGCCGCGACACCGCTCATGATGCGCTCCCTTCGTCGCCCCCGGGGGCGTCCTCGTCGACACACACGCACGGGCCCCTGTCCCACCAGTGCGGCAGCTCCTCCAGCGCCTCGGCGCCGAAGGGGTTGGTACCCGGCTCGGCCAGCTCGTGGGCGACCAGCGCGTGCAGGCACTTGACCCGGGTGGGCATGCCACCGGTGCTCTGCATGCCCTCGGGCAGCGGCTCGACGCCGTCCAGGCGCGCCTGCTCGGCGCGCTCGGCCAGGTAGGACTCGTGCGCCCTGGCGTAGGCGGCCCGGAGTTCGGGCTCCTCGCCCAGGCGCTCCTGCATCCGGCGCATGCGGCCCTCGTTCTCCATCCGGCCGATGGCCGAGGCTGCGCGCGGGCACGTCAGGTAGTACAGGGTCGGGAAGGGCTCGCCGTTCTCCAGCCGGGGCGCGGTGCGCACCACGTCGGGCAGGCCGCAGGGGCAGCGGTGCGCGACAGCGCGTACACCGCGCGGCGGGCGGCCCAGTTGGAGTTCGACGGCGGCGGTGTCGCGCTCGGCGACCGGAGCGGGGCGCCCGGCGACGTGCCCGGGCTGATCTGCGGAAGTCATGGCGCACCCAGCATAGGGCCGCGCACGCACCCGAAGGCGCGGGCGTCCCTGCCGCCCCTTCCGTGCGGAACCGTCGCCGGCCCGGAACGTCCCCGCGCCCCGCGAGTAGGATGGCGGCGCACGGGCCCGGTCTCCCGTGGCGCCGTCCCACGGGTCGGCGCGGGGTGGTGGGGCCCGCGGTCAGCCGACCGCGGCGTGCGCAGGCAGTCCCCGGACACCGGCGTTCCGGCTCCCGCGTCCGGGGCCACGACGTGTGGGGGGAGGACCATGTCCGCCGACGACCGAGCGCCCCTCTCCCGGGACGTGGCCGCCATGGCCGGGATCGCCGCCTGCGGCGGGGCCGCGGGGGCGGTGGTCCGCCACCTGGTGGCGCAGGCCTGGCCGACCCCCGACGGCGGGCTGCCGCTGGCCACCCTGGCCGTCAACCTCGCCGGCTCGGTGCTCATCGGCGTCCTGGTCGCGGCCGTCACCGGCCCCCGGCCCGCACCGCCCTGGGTCAGGCAGCTGCTCGGCACCGGCTTCCTGGGCGGGTTCACCACCTACTCGGCCCACGTCCTGGACACGGGCGCGCTGGCGGCATCAGGACGAGTCGCCGAGGCCGCGGCCTACATGGCGCTCACCCTGGTCGGGGCGGTGGCCGGGACAGCCCTGGGCGCGTGGGCCACGGGGCGCGCGATCCGCGCGCCGGCCCGCCGGAGGCGGCCGTGAACTGGGAGGTGTGGCTGGTCGGCCTGGGCGGCGGAGCGGGCGCGGCCCTGCGCTACCTGCTGGATCGGGCCGTCTCTCGCGCGGTCGGCGCGGGGCTGCCCTGGGGCACGTTCACCGTGAACGCCGCGGGCACCCTGCTGCTGGGTCTGCTGGTCGGCGCCGCGGGTGCGGCGGCGCTCTCCCCGCGGTTGTGGGCCCTGTTCTCCGTGGGGTTGTGCGGAGCGCTGACCACGTACTCGACCTTCTCCCACGAGGTCCTCTCCCTGGCCTGGGAGGGGCGCGTCCCGGCCGCCGTCGGCTACGCGGCCCTGACCGGGGGCTGCGCGCTGGTCGCGCTGGCGGCGGGGGCGTGGGCCGCTGGCGCCCTGCTCTGAGGGGCGCGGGGTTTCAGAGCCCGTCGTCCGGCGGCGGGCTGTCGGCCTCCTCCACCGAGCGCCACAGGGTGGCGAACCAGGGCTCGCTGGGGCCGCTGTCGTCCTCGTCCTCGCCCTCGGAGTCGGGCGGGACGACGATGTAGGCGGTCTCGTCGGGGTACTGGTAGTGCAGCCGGACGCGGGCCTCGCGCTCCACGTAGGAGTCCTGGGTCATCTCCTCCTCGCGCTGGCGCAGGTCCTGCACGCTCTGCTCCATGCGCGCTCGCTCCTCGCGCAGATCGGCGAGCTGGGCCCGTTGGGCGATGTACTCGCGCAGCGGGTAGGCCAGGCTGAGCGCGATCACGCACACCACGAGCGCGAGGATGGCCGCGCGGCTGGTGAGCATGGGCCGCACCCGGGGGGTGCGGCCCATGCCCGTGCCGGAGGGCCCCGTCTTCCGGGCAGGACCGCGCCCGGGCCTGTCGGCTTTGGCCGCCTTCTTGGCCTTTGGGCGCTGCTGCTCGGATTCGCGGGGCACTGGGGCAGACTAGCCGCGCGCGGCGAAGCGCGGGAAGGCCGACACGCCCGCGTACACGGCGGCGTCGTCGAGTTCCTCCTCGATGCGCAGCAGCTGGTTGTACTTGGCGACCCGCTCGCTGCGCGCCGGGGCGCCGGTCTTGATCTGCCCGGCGTTGGTGGCCACCGCGATGTCGGCGATGGTGGTGTCCTCGGTCTCGCCGGAGCGGTGGCTGATCATGGCCGTGTAACCGCTGCGCTGGGCGAGGGAGACCGCGTCCAGCGTCTCGGTGAGGGTGCCGATCTGGTTGACCTTCACCAGCAGCGAGTTGGCGGTGTCGGCCAGGATGCCGCGCTGGAGCCGCTCGGGGTTGGTGACGAACAGGTCGTCGCCCACGAGCTGCACCTTGTCGCCCAGCCGGGTGGTGAGCTTCTTCCAGCCCTCCCAGTCCTCCTCGTCGAGGGGGTCCTCGATCGAGACGAGCGGGTAGGCCTCCACCAGCTCGGCGTAGTAGGCGGCCATCTCCTCCGAGGAGCGGGCCTTGCCCTCGAAGGTGTACACGCCGTCGCTGAAGAACTCGCTGGCGGCCACGTCCAGGGCGAGCGCGATGTCGGTGCCCGGGGTGTAGCCCGCCTTCTCGATGGCCTCCACGATCAGGTCGAGGGCGGCGCGGTTGCTGTCCAGGCTGGGTGCGAAGCCGCCCTCGTCGCCCACGCCGGTGGCCAGGCCGTGGGCCTTGAGGACCGACTTGAGCGCGTGGTAGACCTCGGTGCCCCAGCGGACGGCCTCGGAGAAGGTGGGAGCGCCGATCGGCGCGACCATGAACTCCTGGATGTCGACGTTGCTGTCGGCGTGCGCGCCGCCGTTGAGGATGTTCATCATCGGCACCGGCAGCACGTGGGCGTTGGGGCCGCCGATGTAGCGGAACAGGGGCAGCCCGGCCTCGGCAGCGGCGGCCCTGGCCACGGCCAGGGAGGCGCCCAGGATGGCGTTGGCGCCGATCCGGGACTTGTCCGGGGTGCCGTCCAGGTCGATGAGCGCGCGGTCGATGATGCGCTGCTCGTCGGGGGCGTGGCCGAGCAGCTCGTCGGCGATCTCGTCGTTGACGGCCTTGACGGCCTTGGTCACCCCCTTGCCGCCGTAGCGGTCACCGCCGTCGCGCAGCTCGACCGCCTCGAACTGGCCGGTGGAGGCGCCGCTGGGGACGCCCGCGCGCGCGATGGTTCCGTCGTCGAGCAGGACCTCGACCTCGACTGTCGGGTTGCCCCGGGAGTCAAGGATCTCCCGCGCCTGTACTGCCTCGATGGACGCCACGGTCTCTCTCCGTCTCTTGGGGTTTCTCGGACCACTGGTTCAGGACCCGACACGAGACTAGCGACCCCGCACCGGGGAGGACGCGCGCACCCGGCGGAATTGGTCTAGTCCATATCGGACAGGCCCGCCTCCAGAGCGGCCACGGCGATGTCGAGGGCGCGTTCCCGGTGGTCGGCGGCCTCCTCGAAGGAGAACATGACCGAGAGGTCCTGTAGGCCGCCCAGGGCGATCACGGCGCCCATCCGGGCGGGCACGCCGCCCCGGGCCCCACGAGCAGGGCGTCCAGGCGTCGGCGCCAGGGGACGACGGAGTCGACCAACCCGATGTCGGCCAGCGCGCCCAGGTCGTTGAGGACGGCGAGCGGCAGGGCGCTGTGGCGCACGCAGACGTCGCAGTAGTCGCCCAGCAGCGCGCGCGGGTCGTCGGCCCCGCCGTGTCCTCCGTACCTGGCGAAGAGCGCCTCCATGTCCTCGCCCGGGGGCACGGCGTCGAAGCCACCGTCGTCGAACGCGCGTCCGCGCCCCGCACGGGCGGCTACGCCGTCGACGTGCGCGGCACCGCCCTGGACGTCGCCGAGCGCAGGGGGGCGCTCGACGGGATCCGGGCCTCGGCCACCGAGATGTCCGGGGCTACGACCGTGGGCGCCCGCGCAAGGCGCACGGGCGGCTTCGAGGCGAGCGCGGTCACCGCCGGCGGCCGCTCCGCCGAACTGCTGCGCGGCGACCTGGTCCGCCTGGTGCACACACGGACCACCGCGTACACCGAGTACCTGTACGGGGACTCCGTCACCGCGATCGAGCAGGGGCGGGACGGGGTCCGCGTGGCCTTCGCGCGGTCCGGACCGCGCGTGTTCGACCTCGTCGTGGGGGCGGACGGCCCGCACTCCACGATCCGGCGGCTCGCGTTCGGCCCGGAGGCCCCGCACCGCCGGTTCCTGGGCAGCTACATCAGCATCTTCACGGTGCCCAACCACCCGGGGCTGGACCGTGAGGCCGTGCTGTTCAACACCCCGGGGCGGCTCGTAGCCATGTACCACACGCCCCGCGCACAGGGGGCCAAGGCCATGCTGGCGCTGTCCGCGCGGGAGGAGAACGGCGTCGACCGCAGGTCGGCCGGGGAGCAGAGGGAGTTCCTGCGCCACGCCTTCGCCGGGCACGGGTGGGAGGCCGATAGCATCCTGGAGGAGATGCAGAGGGCCGCGGACTTCTACTTCGACTCAGTCGCCCAGATCCGCATGGACCGCTGGTCGGCCGGGCGCGTGACCCTGCTCGGCGACTCCGGGTACTGCCCCTCCCCCATGTCGGGGCAGGACAGCGGCCTGGCCATGGTCGGCGCCTACGTCCTGGCCCAGGAACTCGCCCGCCACGACGGCCACCGCGCGGCGCTGGACGCCTACGAGGCCCGGATGAGGCCGTTCGTGGCGGCCAACCAGGGCATCGCCGACCGGGGCCAGGCGTTCCTGCTCCCGCGCACCCGGCCGGCGCTGATGGCACGCGGCCTCCTGCTCCGGCTGGCCCCGCTGCTGTCCTCCCCCGGCAGCTCCGACGACCGGCTGTCACGGGCGTCGGAGGTCCTGGAGCTGGACGCCCCCGCACCCGCCGGGGCCTGACCCGGGTCGGCGCCCAACGGATCGGCCCGCCCCTTCCGGCACGACCCCGTACCCCGGCGCGCTTCGGGCGCCGACACCGGCGACGGGGACGCGGCCAACACGGGGAGGGACGCCGACGTCACACGGGCCGCGCCCGCGGCCGACCCGTCAGACCTCGCCCGCCTCGTCCCAGTAGGTCCGCCACTCCACCGCGGACAGCTCGCGGGGCTCCCTGCCATCGGCGCGGGCGGCGTCCTCGGCCGCGCGCACGCGGGCGTCGAACCGGCGGGCCGCCGCCCTCAGGTCACTCTCGGCGTCGCGGCCCCGACCGCGTTCGGCCGCCACAGCCGCGAACAGCTCCCCGCCCTCGGCCCCGTCGTCGCCGACCAGGTCGGCGGGGAAGCCGTTGCGCACCGCACGCCTCTGCAGCTCGTCGGCCAGCAGCACCGCGGGCTGGGCGAACGGCACCCCGTCCAGGACCGAGTTGCGCCCGTCGCCGCCCGCCGCCCGGGCCTTCTCCGCCCGCTCGGCGGCCTTGATGGCCTCCCAGTTGGACCCCACCTCGTCGGAGCCCGACACCTCCACCCCGCCGAACACGTGCGGGTGGCGGCGGGTCATCTTGTCGATGATGGCGTCGGCGACGTCGTCCACCGTGAACCGCGCCGGGTCCCCCTCGGGCCGCTCGGCGGCGACCGCCGCGTGGAAGACCACCTGGAGCAGCACGTCGCCCAGCTCCTCGCGCAGCAGCGCGAAGTCGCCCTCCTCGATGGTCTCCAGGGTCTCGTAGGCCTCCTGGATGAGGTACTTGGCCAGCGACCCGTGGGTCTGGTCGCGGTCCCACGGGCACTCCCGGCGCAGGGTGTCCATCACCTCGACCAGGCGCAGCACCCGGTGCCCGACGGGCGGGCCGCCCTCCCTCCCGCCCCGCGCGTCGCGCACGTCCTGGGTGTCTCGGGGGTCGTTCAACTCTCGTCCTCCACTGTTCGCGCCGCGGTTCAGCCGTCGTGCTCGGGCAGCCAGCCGCCCGCGCGCAGGGCCGACAGCACCCTGGCCACGGACTCGGCCGGGTCCACGCCCTCGGTGTCCACCACCAGGTCGGCGTCGTCCGGTTCCTCGTAGGGGTCGGAGATCCCGGTGAACTCGGGGATCTCCCCAGCCCGCGCCTTGGCGTACAGGCCCTTGCGGTCACGGGCCTCGCACACCTCCAGCGGGGTCGCCACGTGCACCAGGAAGAAGTCGCCGAACTCCTCCACCATCGCGCGCACCTCAGCCCGCCCCTTGGCGTAGGGGGCGATCGGCGCGCACACCGTGACCCCGCCGTGCCGGGTGATCTCCGAGGCCACGTAGCCGATCCGGCGGATGTTGAGCTCCCGGTGCTCGCGGGAGAAGGTCAGCCCGCTGGAGAGCATCCGCCGCACCACGTCGCCGTCCAGCAGGGTCACCGGCCGCCCAGACCTGCGGACGCCGTCGCACACCCCCCGGGCGATCGTGGACTTTCCCGAGCCGGACAGGCCCGTGAACAGCACGGTCAGACCCCTGGCGGTGCGGGCCGGGCGCAGCCGCGCCAGCTCCGCGCCGACCCGGGCCGGGGTGAACCACGAGGGCAGCTCGCGCCCGTGCGCCAACTCGGCCTCCACCTGCTCGTCGGTCAGCTCGACCCGCGCGGACGCCGGGTCGGTCCGGGTCATGGGCAGCCACAGCCCGTCGGAGGAGTGGTAGCGCCACGGTTCGGGGTCCAGCACAGTCAGGGGCGGGCGCAGGGCCATCACCCGCTCGACGTCGGGGCCGTCCCCGCCGGTCACCGCCAGCATGTGGGTGGCGCCGTAGGAGGCGGCCACGTGCGCGGCCAGAGCCACCTGGCGCGGCCCCCACGGCCCGCCGAACGGGCCCCGTGCGCGGTCGACGCTCCTGGGCAGCGTGCACACCACGAAGGAGGTGCGCGCGGGCAGCAGCGGCCCGGCGGCCAGCACCGCCGTGGCCATGCCCTCGTCCTCCAGGCCGGCGTCGACGATCACCAGCACGTCGGCGCGCCCGCCCTCACCGTGGACCAAGCCCAGCGCGTCGGCCTCGGCCCTGATCTGGTGCAGGGCGCGGTGGTGCAGCGGCCGGTCGGTGACCACGGCCAGCAGGGGCCGCTCGGAGGGCTCCAGCTCCCGCTGGGCCCGCACCTCCGCGGGAGAGGGCCGCAGCTCGCGCAGCACGCCGTAGGTGGGCGGGCGCAGCAGGGTCACCGAACCGGCCAGCAGGTGGCGCCCCCCGGCGTCGCGCCAGTGCTCGGTCACGTCGAGCCCGGCCAACGGGGCGCCCTCAGGATCGGAGAGGGTCAGGTGGTCGGCTCCGGACAGCTCCTCGGGCACCTCCAGCGTGACCGGAACCGGCCAGGGGCGCCCGTCGGGCAGACGGCCGTCCCGCTCCACCGACGCCGCCTCGTCCCGCGTCATGAAACCGGGCAGCGGGTAGGCGCCGTTGAGGATCAGCTCCAGGTGGGCGAGCCCGTCCGGACCTGGCGCGAAGACCGGGGCGCCCGGACTCCCGACACCCCCCTGCGGCGCACTCCCACGCCTGTTGGCACTCACCACGCGCTTCCTCTCCTCGGGCGGTCCGGCAAACGCGTCCAGCGTATGCCGCGGGCGCGGGGCGGCCCGCCCCCGCACCGCCTCCGACGGAATAGAAGCAGCTCGAAGACGGTTCTACCCCGTGCGCCGCCGTTCCCGCCACGAGGCCGGGGACGCGGGCGGCACGGGGCTGCCCCGTGCCGCCGGTTGTCCACACCCCGCCCGCGCCGGACCGCCGGACTCGATAGTCTGAGAGGTGCCGGGCGTCCACTCACGCAGCCGCCTTCTTCCCGTGCAGGCCGCGACCACCACCGCCTGATCCGGACCACTTCCACTTTCTGGTGCTATGAGCCTCATTGGACTTCTCGCCGACGTCTCCAGGGACCCGGCACTGCACAGCGCGATCGAGACCGCCCGAGGCGGCCGCGATCCCCACCTCGACCTCGTCGCCCCGGCGGCGCTGCGCCCCTTCATGGTGGGGGCGCTGGCCGCCGACGCCCCCGTGGGCGCCCAGCGGCCCGTGCTCGCCGTCACCGCCACCGAGCGCGAGGCCTCCGACCTGGCCGACGCCCTGGGCTGCCTGCTGCCCGAGGACTCGGTGGCCCTCTTCCCCGCGTGGGAGACGCTGCCGCACGAGCGGCTCTCCCCGCGTTCGGACACCGTCGGTCAGCGGCTGGCCGTCCTGCGCCGCCTCGTCCACCCCGACCCCTCCGACCCGCTGACCACCCCGCTGCGCGTGGTCGTGGCCCCGGTACGCAGCGTCCTGCAGCCGCTGGTGTCCGGACTGGGCGACTTGGAGCCGGTGCGCATCCGCCCCGGCGACGAAGTCCCCCTGGAGGAGGTCGTCCAGGCCCTGGCCGACACCGGCTACGCCCGGGTGGACCTGGTCGAGAAGCGCGGCGACATGGCGGTGCGCGGCGGCATCCTGGACGTGTTCCCGCCCACCGAGGAGCACCCGCTGCGACTGGAGTTCTGGGGCGACACCGTCGAGGACGTCCGCTACTTCCAGGTCGCCGACCAGCGCTCCATCGAGCCCTCCGGCGAGGAGGGGCCGCGCACCAGCGCCTCCTCCGGGCTGTTCGCGCCGCCGTGCCGCGAACTGCTGCTCACCGACGCCGTGCGCGAGCGCGCGCGGGCGCTGGCCGAGGAGCACCCCTCCCTCGCCGAGATCCTGCACAAGATCGCCGACGGCGTCGCCGTGGAGGGCATGGAGGCCTTCGCACCCGTGCTCGCCGAGCGCATGGAGCCGTTCCTGGCCCACCTGCCCGAGGACGCGATGGTGGTGGGCTGCGACCCCGAGCGCATCCGCACCCGCGCGGTGGAGCTGGAGGCCACCAGCGCCGAGTTCCTGGACGCGTCGTGGATCAACGCCGCCTCCGGCGGCGAGGCGCCCATCGACCTGGGCGAGTCCGCCTACATGTCCATCTCCGAGCTGCGCTCCACCGCCGCCGAGCTGGGCCTGCCCTGGTGGGGGCTGACCCCGTTCGCCACGGACGAGAAGGGCGGAGCGGCCGAGGAGGACGACGCCGTCGTCGTCGGCGCGGTGCCCTCCGAGTCCTACCGCGGAGACACCGAGCGCGCGCTGGCCGACATCAAGGGGTGGCTGCACGACAACTGGAGCGTCGTGCTGGTCACCCAGGGGCAAGGCCCCGCCGAGCGCCTGGTGGCGATGCTGCGCGACGCCGGACTGGGCGCCTCCCTGGCCGCGGACCTGACAGAGCGGCCCAAACAGGCGGTCGCCACCGTCACCACCGGTCTGGTCGACCACGGGTTCCTGCTGCGGTCGGTGCACACGGTGGTGCTCACCGAGACCGACCTGGCCGGGCAGAAGTCCTCCACCCGGGACATGCGGCGCATGCCCAGCAGGCGGCGCGGCACCGTCGATCCACTCCAGCTCAAGCCCGGCGACCACGTCGTGCACGAGCAGCACGGTGTGGGCCGCTACCTGGAGATGGTCAGCCGCCAGGTGCAGGGCGCCACCCGCGAGTACCTGCTCATCGAGTACGCGCCCTCCAAGCGCGGACAACCGGGCGACCGCCTGTTCGTGCCCACCGAGCAGTTGGGCGAGGTCACCCGGTACGTGGGCGGCGAAGCGCCCACCCTGTCCAAGATGGGCGGCGCCGAGTGGAGCAAGGCCAAGAGCCGCGCCCGCAAGGTGGTCCGCGAGATCGCGGGCGACCTCATCCGGCTGTACTCGGCGCGACAGGCCTCCCCCGGGCACGCCTTCGGCCCCGACACCCCGTGGCAGCGCGAACTGGAGGACGCCTTCCCCTACGTGGAGACGCCCGACCAGCTCGCCGCCATCGACGAGGTCAAGAAGGACATGTCCAGGTCGGTCCCGATGGACCGGCTGATCTGCGGCGACGTCGGTTACGGCAAGACCGAGGTGGCGGTGCGCGCCGCCTTCAAGGCCGTGCAGGACGGCAAGCAGGTCGCCCTGCTGGTACCCACCACGCTGCTCGTGCAACAGCACCTGTCCACGTTCACCGAGCGCTACGCCTCCTTCCCGGTCACCGTCAAGCCGATGTCGCGGTTCCAGACCGACGGCGAGGTGGAGGCCACCCGCGAGGGGCTGCGCGCCGGCGAGGTGGACGTGGTCATCGGCACGCACCGGCTGCTGTCCTCGGAGACCCGCTTCAAGGACCTGGGCCTGGTCATCATCGATGAGGAACAGCGCTTCGGCGTGGAGCACAAGGAGGCGCTCAAGCGGCTGCGCACCCAGGTGGACGTGCTGGCGATGTCGGCCACCCCCATCCCGCGCACCCTGGAGATGGGCCTGACCGGCATCCGCGAGATGACCACGATCCTCACCCCGCCCGAGGAGCGCCACCCGGTGCTCACCTTCGTGGGGCCCTACGAGGACAAGCAGATCACCGCGGCGATCCGCCGCGAGCTGATGCGCGAGGGGCAGGTGTTCTTCGTGCACAACCGGGTGGCGTCCATCGACAAGGTGGCGGCGAGCATCCAGCGCCTGGTTCCCGAGGCACGGGTGGCGTACGCGCACGGCCAGATGAACGAGCAGCAGCTCGAGAAGGTGATGGTCGACTTCTGGGAGAAGAACTTCGACGTGCTGGTCTCCACCACAATCGTCGAGTCCGGCCTGGACGTGCCCAACGCCAACACCCTGATCATCGACCGCGCCGACACCTACGGCCTGTCGCAGCTGCACCAGCTGCGCGGCCGGGTGGGCCGCGGGCGAGAGCGCGCCTACGCCTACTTCCTCTACCCGCCGGAGAAGCCGCTGACCGAGACCGCCTACGAGCGGCTGGCCACCGTGGCGCAGCACACCGAGACCGGCGCGGGCATGTACGTGGCCATGAAGGACCTGGAGATCCGGGGCGCGGGCAACATCCTGGGCGCGGAGCAGTCCGGGACCATCGCGGGCGTGGGCTTCGACCTGTACGTGCGCATGGTCGGCGAGGCCGTGGCCGAACTCAAGGGCGACCCGGACGCGGCCGAGGAGGTCGAGACCAAGGTCGAACTGCCCATCAACGCCTACATCCCGCACGACTACGTGCCGGGCGAGCGGCTGCGGTTGCAGTCCTACAAGCGCATCGCCAGCGTCACCAGCGAGGAGGACATCCTCGCCGCCTACGAGGAGCTCACCGACCGCTACGGCACCCCGCCCGAGCAGGTGGACAACCTCATGGCGGTGGCCCGGTTCCGGGTACTGGCCAAGTCCGCGGGCCTGTCGGACGTGGTGATGCAGGGCAATCAGATCCGCTTCGCCCCGGTGGAGCTGCGCGAGTCGCAGGAGCTGCGGCTGCGCCGCCTGTACCCCAAGACGATCCACAAGGAGACGACCCGGACCCTGCTGGTGCCGGTGCCCAAGTCCGGCGGCCTGGGCGGCAGGCCGCTGCGGGACCTGGAGCTGCTCAAGTGGTGCACCGACCTGGTCAACTCCATCTTCGAACCCGCCAGGCGCAAGCCCGCGCCCAAGGAGAACGCCTAGGACCCGCCGCTGACGGTTTCACGGCGCCGGGGCTGTGCCAGCGCGCCCGGACAGGCCCCCGGGCACGGAGCGGGCCCGTGAACACCGCTGTGGGCTGCCCCGAAAGACCGGGGCGGCCCACGGCCGTGTTCGGGAGGAGGACCGGCGGCCACGCGACCGGCGGCCGGAGCCGGGCCACGGCTTCGGCGGCCGCCGTGGTCGGCCCCTCCCCGGGCGCGGACAGCCACCCCTCAACGCTGCGGAGTGTCGACCTCGTCCGGCTCGGCCTCGTAGGTGATCCCGTACATCTCCTCGGACTCCTCGTCCTCGGCGGACCGGCGACGCCACCAGCGCCCGCCCCCGGCCC
>NZ_LEKI01000073.1:0-26449 GCF_001029525.1 Nocardiopsis sp. RV163
CTCCCGCTCGACCGACCCCCTCCCCCCGAAGGAACCGCGGATGAAGCGTTTCGACCTCAGAGACGAGATCCACCACCTGGACCACGAGGCCGACTGCGTACGGATCATGCAGATCCTCCGCTCCCAGGAGTTCCCCTGGGACATGGGACGGGCGCTGGGCCTGGCCCTGTACCGCACCTACGCCGTGCCCAGCATCGGCGAACTCCTGGGCCGGACCGACGAGTTCACCGGCAGCACCCAGAAGCGCTACGACGACACCGCGCTGATCCTCGACAACATGATGCGGCACGGGTTCGAGCCCGGTCGGGGCCGCGACGCGCTGCGCCGCATGAACCAGATGCACCGCTCCTACGACATCGGCAACGACGACTACCGCTACGTGCTCAGCACGTTCGTGGTCATGCCGGTGCGCTGGATCAACGACCGCGGCTACGGCTGGCGCAGGCTGAGCGAGCACGAGGTCTCGGCGATCACGCACTACTACCGCAGGCTCGGCCGGTACATGGGGATCAAGGACGTCCCCGAGAGCTACGCGCAGTTCCAGGAGCTCCTGGACTCCTACGAGCGCGAGCACTTCGCCTACACCGAGGGCGGCCGGGCCGTCTCCGACGCCACCCTCGACCTGATGGTGTCCTTCTACCCGCGGCGCGTGTCCGGGCCGGCCCGGAAGTTCTCCATGGCGATCCTGGACGAGTCGCTCATCGAGACCTTCCGCTACGAGCCGCCCAGCAGGGCGTGGCGGCTGGCGGCGCACCTGGCGCTGAGGCTGCGGGCCCTGGCGGTGCGCCGGATGAAGCCGCGCGAGGTGCCGCTGTGGGCGGAGGACAACCCGAACATCCGCAGCTACCCCGAGGGGTACGACGTCAACCGGATAGGCACCTTCCCGGCGGGCTGCCCCGTGGCGCACGATGTGGACCCGGTGGCGCACGAGGAGCTGTACGGCGGGGGCGGCGGGACGGGCGGCGCGGCTTCCGGGGGCCGGGAGGCCCCGGAGGCGGCACGGTCCTCCGCGGCGCCGGAAACCGCGGAGCCCTCCCCGGCCGCGCGGACCCGGGAGGCTCCGGCGACCGCCGCCGAGGCCTCCGCGGACGGGCGCGTGTGACCGCCGCGACCATCTCGCGGGACGGGGCCCACTGGTACGTGTCGCTGTTGTGCGAGGACGGCCAGAGCAGCCCCGAGGCGCATGAGCGCCCGGGAGGCGCGGTGGGCATCGATCGGGGTGTAGCGGTGGCGGTGGCCACCTCCGACGGCGACCTGCTCGACCAGGTGGTCCAAACCCCGAAGGAGGCCGAGCGCGAACGCCGCCTGCGCCGACGCCTGTCCCGCCAACGCCGGGGGGCGAACAACCGGGCCAGGACCGAGCCCGCCCTGTCCGCGCCGACCGGGCGGGTGCGGGCTCGGCGCTCCGATTTCGCCGAGCAGACCGCGCACACGCCGTGTGCCAGGAACGCGCTCGTGGTACTGGAAGAGCTCAAGACCAAGAACATGACCGCCTCGGTGCAAGGCACCACCCACGTGCCGGGCGTCAATGTGCGTCGGAAGGCGGGGTTGAACCGGGCGATCCTGGCCAAGGGATGGCACGGGTTCACGCTCGCCTGTCAGAACGCGGCCCGGCGCACCGGTACCCGAATCGTGGAAGTCGATCCTGCGTACACCTCGCAGACCTGCCACTCGTGCGGATACGTCGCTCCGGAGAATCGGGAGAGCCGATCGATCTTCCAGTGCGGCAGGTGCGGGCGCACAGCTCATGCGGACGTGAACGCGGCCCAGAACATTCTCACGCGCGGATGGACCAACCCTTCGGGGTGAACCGCGCCAGCCTGCCGAGACCTCTGGGGTGCCGTGTCGACGAAGCAGGAACCGGCTGCGGCCGCGAGGCACTCAGCACCGACCGCACCGCAGGGCCCGGTCGGAATCTCCCTCGTTCACGAAGAAGAGGGAGTCAAGCTGTGCTGCCTGGTGCGGCTTCAGCGATTCAGGCGGCGCCACAGCGGGCGCGGGAGCAGCCGCATCCCCGCGAAGAGCGGCTGGAGCACGCGCGGCGCCCACACGGTGGTGGCCCCCGAGCGCAGCCCGGCCGACACCGCGTCCGCGACCTGGCCCGGTGTGGCCGGGAAGGGGGCGGGCGCCACGTGCGCCGACATCCGCGTCGGCACGTAGCCCGGCCGCACCACCAGTACCCGCGCGCCGGACCCGTGCAGGGAGTCGGCCAGGCCCTGCGCGAAGCCGTCCAGGCCCGCCTTGGCCGACCCGTACACGAAGTTGAACCTGCGCACCCGCACCCCCGCCACCGAGGAGAGCACCACGAGCGTCCCGTGGCCCTGCTCGCGCAGGCGGGCGGCCACTGCCAGGTCCGCGGACACGTGCCCGGTGTAGTTGACGGCGGCGGCGCGGGCGGCGGCGGCCGGGTCGGCCTCGTACTCGGACTGCTCGCCCAGCACACCGAACGCGTCCACCACCACGTCCAGGTCGCCCACCAGCTCCACCGCGGCCGCGACCGTGCCGGTGTGGGTGTCGGGCAGGCCCGCGTCGAAGTCCACCGAGTGCGTCCGCGCCCCGAGCGCGGTGAGCGCGTCCGGCGGGGAGGGCACCCCGCCCCGGGCGGCCAGCACCACCTCGCGGGCGCCCTCGCGGACCAGCCGTTCGACGATGGCCAGGCCGATCTCGCTTCGGCCGCCGAGCAGCAGCACGCTCCGCACCGCTCCCACCGAGTCGCGCACGGCTGTCCCCGCCTTTCCGGAAAGTGCGCCCCCGGGTGCCGGGGACCGCCGTCATCGTGCCACCGAAGGGCCGCGCTGTCACAGCAGCCGCAGTCGGCGGGCCAGGTCCGATACCAGGACCCCGTCCGGGTCGGCCCGCTCGCGCACCCGGCGCCACGCGGGCAGGCCGGGGTACATGGCGTGCACGGCCTCGGGGCTGGCACGGCTGTCCTTGGCCAGGTACAGGCGGCCCCCCGCGCCGACCACGCGCTCGTCGAAGCGGTGCAGCAGGGGGCCGAGTCCGGGCAGGTCGGCGGGCAGGTCCACGGCCAGCGACCACCCCGGCCGGGGAAAGGAGAGCGGTCCCGGCGTGGGCCGCCCCATCCTCTTGAGGACCGCCAGGAAGGAGGGCGCGCGCCTGCGCGACAGCTCCCCGGCGATCCAGGCCAGGACGTCCTCCTCGCCGAAGGGCACCGCGAACTGGTACTGCACCGCGCCGTGCCTGCCGTACAGCCGGTTCCACCCGTCGAGCGCGTCCAGAGGGTGGAAGTAGCCGCCCGCCGGCTGTATCCGGCCGCGCCGCCTCCCGGGCGCGCGGCCGTGTTCGAGCGCGTTGAACGCGCCGACGGTCCACCGGTTCAGGGTGGCCGTCGGCGGGGTCAGCGGTGGCACGGGCAGGCTCGTGCTCCGGTACCGCAGCGGGTCGCGGCGCAGCGGTCTCGGTAGGTCGCCGGGCTCGGCGTGGTGGGCGCGGGTGACCACGCCCCGGCCCAGGCCGCTCCCTCGGGCGAACAGGTCCAGCCAGGCCACCGAGTACCGGTGGCCCGGCCGCGCCATCAGCTCCAGGGTGGCCTCCAGGTCCGGCGTGCGGTCGGCGTCCACCCGCATGTACGCGGTCCGGACCGGGATCACGCCCAGGGTGGCCTCGGTGACCACCCCGGTCAGGCCCATGCCGCCGACGGTCGCCCAGAACAGGTCGGGGTCGCCGCCGGGTTCCGGTCCCAGGCGGCGCGTGCGCCCGTCCGGGGTGACGAGGGTGAGGGAGCGCAGGTGCGCGCCCAGGGAGGAGTCGGCGTGGTGGTTCTTGCCGTGGACGTCGGCGGCGACCGCCCCGCCCAGGGTCACGCGGCGGGTCCCCGGGGTGACGGGGACGAAGAGTCCGCGGGGCAGCAGGCGGGCGATCAGGGCGTCCACGCTGGTGCCCGCGGGGGCGGTGACCTCGCCGCGCTCGGCGTCCACGCGCACGGGGCCGGTGAGCCCGGTGCAGTCCAGCACCAGGCCCCCGGCGTCCTGGGCGGCGTCGCCGTAGGAGCGGCCGAGCCCGCGCGGCAGCGCCCCGCGCTCCCCCGCACGGGCGAGCGCCTCGGCTACCTGGGCGGGCGTGCGGGGGCGCACGACGCTGGCGGCCGTGGGCGCTGTGCGCCCCCACCCGTGTAGGAGGACCGGCCGGTCCGGCGTCGGGTTCACAGGTGGATCCCCGCCGCGACCAGGACCGCGAGCCCGCAGAGGATGAGCTGGAGGGGCCGGTCGCGCAGGGCGATCTCCTCGGGTTCCTCCCCCACGCCCCGGTCCACGAGCAGGTTGTAGCGCAGGACGAACATGATGAACGGCACGATGCTCAGCGCGTGGAAGAGCGTCCTGGGTCCGTCGCCCGGTTCCAGCGCCCACAGGCAGTAGGTGACGATCATGGCGCCCGAGGCCATGGTGCGGGTCTGGGAGAGGTAGGCGGTGCTGTAGCCGCGCAGGGCGGGCCGGACCGAGGCCGCCGCGGCGGCAGGTCCCCCGGGGGCGTCGCCGTGCGCGGCGGCCCCGGCCCCGGACTCGCCGGTCGCACGAAGTTCCGCCTCGCGCTTGCCGACCACCACCAACAGCGCGGCCAGCGACACCACGATCACGAACCACGAGGTCAGCGGTACACCGACGGCCACCCCGCCCGCCACCGCGCGCAGCACGTGGCAGGCCGCGACCGCGACCAGGTCGCACACCAC
Source organism: Nocardiopsis sp. RV163 (assembly GCF_001029525.1). NCBI lineage: Bacteria > Bacillati > Actinomycetota > Actinomycetes > Streptosporangiales > Nocardiopsidaceae > Nocardiopsis > Nocardiopsis sp. RV163. Next base: position 4,688 of record NZ_LEKI01000073.1, read on the forward strand.
CAGGTCCCGCAGGTGGCGGGTGTAGACGAGTGTGAGCAGCACGTACCCGGCGACCAGCGCGGACAGCGCGGGGTCGCCCAGCGCCAGTGAGGCCAGCGGCGCGGCGGCGCTGAGCGCGGTCCCGACCGCGACGGCCACGGGGACGGGGAGCGCGCCGGAGGCCACCGGGCGGTGGCGCTTGCGCGGGTGCGCGCGGTCGCGCCGGGCGTCGTGGACGTCGTTGAGCAGGTAGGTGCCGCTGGCGGCCGCGCAGAACAAAGCGAACACCGCGGCGCTGGTCAGCAGCGCCCCGGTCTGCGTCAGGGCCCCGGCCGCGGCGGGCGCGGCCAGGACGAGGAGGTTCTTGAGCCACTGCCGGGGGCGGCACGCGCGGACCAGCGCGCCGAGCGTCCCCCCGTCGCCGCGCTCGGCCCCGGCCGCCGCCGGTCCCGTGGCCCGCGTCCTCTCCGTCACCGCGACCGGAGGGCGCAGGGCCGCACGCCGACGCGCCCGGTCGGGCGTGTCGGCGAGGAACGGGTGCGGGGGTCAGTGGTGGTGGTCACGACGGCGGCCCGTGACGAACAGGACGACCGCGACGCCGATGAAACCGACACCGGCGACGAGGCAGACGAGGGGCAGGGTGGTCTGGAGGAGGGGCAGCACGGTGCGTCCCTGCTCGGAGTTGGCGACCGCGTTCTGGACGGACTCGTCGTTGGAGACGAGATCGGCGTCGAACAGCGTCAGGACCTCCTCGCCGTCCACGACGACGACGCGGTTCTGGTCCTCACCGATCTTGAGGGGGGAGCCGGTGACGGGCTCGATCCAGTAGGTGCGGGTGATGGAGAAGACCTCGTCGCCGGTGACGTCGCCCTCGCCCTCCATCCCGGCCACCGAGCGGGGCAGGGTGCGCTCGCCGACGACCTCGTCCTCGACCTCCTGGACGAACTTGTAGGCCTCGACGCCCCCGACCTCCTCGGTCCCCTGGAACTCCATGGGGACGACCTCCCGCGCGGTGGTCTCGTAGAAGTCGTAGTCGCGCTGCTCGGTGAAGAAGGGGAACTTCCACGCCTGGCCGCTCTGGGCGACGGACTCGTCGTTGACCATGGAGTCGCAGCAGTCGACCGCCTCCCCGGTGACGCGGTCGTGCCCGGCGCGGCGGCTGCTGGAGGTGATGCCGAAGTCGGTCTCGGCGTCCCTGACCCAGGTGAACTGGTCCCACACCACCGTCTCGTCGGTGCTGGAGGCCACGTCGGCCCGGATGGTCGAACGCGCCTCCAGGCTGGCGTCCTCGACGACCTCGACGTCCTCGATGTTGAAGTAGGTGGCCCCGTCTGCCTCGAGGACCGTTTCGCTGTAGTAGTCCAGAGGGGTCTTCATCAGGGAACTCGACAGCCACGTGCGCATCATGGGGGCAAAGGCGAGGAAGAAGACCCCAAACGCGACGAGAACGACCGCAACGGTACGGCGCATGTGCCCTCCTGGGCGTACGAGAGTCCAGATCTGGAACTGGGTCTAGTGGAACTAGGTTCAGTTCCGGGTAGAGTACTGCCCAGTAGCGAACGACGTCACCAGGGCGTGTCGAAATTTTTATAACGCGTTCTAGTGCTACAGGTTCCGCCCTTTCCCCGTTCTGGAAGGCCCATGGCGCCCACCTCCTCCTCAGCGCCCGGGGACCCCGTCGCCGACGCCCAATCCGCCGGCGCGCACACCCCCGGCCCCTCGACGCTGCTGCCGCAGGTCGACGGCCGCCACGAGGCCCTCGACGGCGTCCGCGCCCTGGCCGCCCTGATGGTCCTGGTGTTCCACGTGGCCACCGAGACCGGCGACTCCCTGGCGCCGGGGGTGCTGGGCGGCCTGCTGTCCGCCTTCGACGCGGCCGTGCCGCTGTTCTTCGCGCTCTCGGGCGTGCTGCTGTACCGGCCCTGGGCCCGCGCGGCCCTGGACGGGGTGCGCGGGCCGCGCGCCCGTCCCTACCTGTGGCGCCGCGCCGTGCGCGTCCTGCCCGCCTACTGGCTGGTGGCCGTGACGGCGCTGCTCGTCTACTCCCGCGACGAACTCGGCTCGCTCCGGTACTGGTGGGAGGTCCTGACCCTGACCTTCCCCTTCAACACCGACCCGCCGTGGCTGGGCACCGGCCCCTACGGCCTCGGCCAGATGTGGAGCCTGTCGGTGGAGGTCAGCTTCTACCTGCTGCTCCCGCTGTTCGGGCTGGTCCTGGCACTGTGGGCGCGCGGCGGCAGGAGCGTGGACGACCGGGGCCGCAGGCTGCTCGCGGGCCTGGGGGTCATGGCGCTGCTGGGCCTGGCCGCGCTGATCCCGCAGTTCTATCCCGAGCACCGCGAGTACATGCACTCCTGGCTGCCCCGGGCCGCGGGCCTGTTCGCGGCCGGTATGGCGCTGGCCGTGCTCTCGGAGTGGGCCTGGCGCGAACCCGGCGCCGACGGCCCGGTGCGCCGCCTGTGCCGGACCCTGGGCTCCTCCCCCGGAGTGTGCTGGCTGGTCGCGGGCGGGTTCTTCGCCCTGAAGGCGACCGAGGCGTCCGGCGGACGATTCATCGGCTCCGGCGACATCTGGACCTCGGCCGTGGACTCGCTGGCCGGGATCGGGTTCGCGTTCTTCCTGATAGCCCCGTGCGCGCTGGCGCCGCGCCCGGCGGGGCCCGCCCTGCCGCTGCGGGAGGCGCGGGCCTGGCGCGGGGGCCGGTGGCTGGACTCGCTGCTACGGCACCGGGTGTGCCAGTTCCTGGGGCGGATCTCCTACGGCGTGTTCCTGTGGCAGTTCATGGTGCTCTACCTGTGGCGCGACTTCACCGGCCAGGAGATCTTCACCGGTTCGTTCTGGCTGGACGCGGTGCCGGTGACGATCGGGACCGTGCTGCTGGCCGCCGCGAGCCACCGGTGGGTGGAGGAGCCCAGCCGCCGCTGGTCCCACCGCCCCTCCCGCGGGCGGTCCGCCGGCTAGCTACCAGGCCGGTCGTCCCCCTCGGGCGCCCAGGGGTTGCCCTCCACCGTCGGCGCCATGCCGCCCACCGACACCCAGTCCAGGCACAGCCCGCCCCGGTCCCGCGGGTCCTCGGGCACGAACACCGAGAGCTGCTCGCCGGGCGCGCCCGCGGGCACGTACCATGTGCCGTTCTCCTCGGCGGCGGGCAGCTCGACCTCGATCCAGTCGTCGCCCAGCGCCACCACCACGCCGACGTCCTCCTCGGCCGTGTAGCCGAGCGTGACGACCTGGGCGACGCCGCCGTGCGCCTCCACCGGCCAGGAAACCAGTCCCTCCCAGGGCTCCAGGCACTCGTCCGCGGGCCCGGGGGCGAACATGTCGCTGTCGTCGGAGGGCCGCGCCGGGACCAGGAACCCGGCGTCGTTGAACACGTACGCGGTGGCGGCCTCCTCGGGCGCGGCCATCCGCTCGGCCACGTCGTCCGACGCCAGCGGCGGCAGCACCCACGAGCTCAGGCGGCGCTGGCCGTTCCATTCCAGGACCACGTCCCCGGGAACCGGGCGCGCGTACAGGCCGCCCTCCTCCGGGGCGTCCGCCAGCGCCGTGCGAACCGTGTCCAGGTACCACTGGAGGCGGTCGCCGCTCAGGGTCTGGGCGTAGGCGTGGGTGGAGTAGCCCGCGGCCACCGCGTACACCGCCGTCGCCAGCGCGGCCGCGACCCGGGCGGCGCGCCGGGGCCGCACACGGTAGGGCTCCACGCCCGCCGGGGCCGACGGGGCCCCGCCGACCAGGGCGCGCGCCCGCTCCTCCCTGGTGGGCAGGTAGGCCAGGGCCAGGCACAGGGCGAACACCGGCGCGGCGTCCGCCACGTACCGGGGGTCGGCGGCGGCCACGTCCTGGAACCGACCGCGCGCGATGATCGTCGGAATGACGTCCACGACCACCAGGTAGGCCAGCAGCAGCGCCCAGGCCCGCCACGCCCCGCGCCGCATCCGCAGGCTGACCAGCACGAGCACGGAGAAGGCCGCCCAGGCGGCGAGCACGGTCACGCCGGGCGCGTCGACCAGGCCGCCGGTCGGGGTGACCGGGCCCCACTCCAGGGGCCCGCCCAGGGCGCCGACCGGGAACACCTCGGTGAGCAACCCGCGCAGCATCGTCAGGGCGGGCTCGCTCTGGGGTACGCCCGCGCCCTCCCCGCCGCCGGCCGCGCGCATCCGCGCCAGGTAGAGCGCCGCGTAGGCGGCGAACAGCGCGCCCATCGCCGCCCAGAACGGCCGGTGCAGGGCCCACGCCCGCCGGGCCCCGGCTACGAGCCCGCCGGGGTAGAGGTGGGCGACGGCCACGGCGAACAGCACCGGCGGCAGGAACACCGCCTTGACCGTGAACAGCATGCCGAACACGACGGCGCCGCCCGCCCGCCAGGCCAGCCGGTGGTCGTCCGTGCGCAGATAGCGCAGGGTCCACAGCACGGCGAGCACCAGGGCCAACTGCAGGGGCACCGCGTTGAGCGCCGCCGACCACCAGCCCAGCACGGGCACGGTAAGCGGGGCCAGCGCGTACACGGTCAGCGGGACCAGCAGCGCCCATCGGCGGCCGAACAGCTCCCACACCAGGCGCAGGAACCCCACCAGCGCGGCGGTCTGGAGGGCGAGCATGGTGCCCGCGCTGACCCACCACTCGTAGGGCCACAGGGCGGTCTGGAGGTAGACCAGGAACAGCGCCCCGGGCATCAGGTGGCCCTTGTGCAGGGTGAGCAGGTAGTCCGGCCCCAGGTCGCTGGCGTGGGCGTTGGCGAAGAAGAGGTAGTCGTCCTCCACGAAGTACGACTCGCCCAGCACGTGGGCCCGCAGTCCCACGGCCCCCAGCACCACCAGCAGCCCCACCAGGACCAGCCGGTCGCGGGCCAGGCGGCGGGCCCCGCTCCACGCGGCGCGGAGCGTCCCGCCCGGGCCGGGGCCCTTCCCGCCGGGTCCCCGGACGGGGCGGCGTACGCTGGGTGCCCCGACCGGGCCGGGCCGCGCGGCTTCGGCGCCCGGGCCGTCGTGCCCGCGCGCGGTGTGGGGGACAGGCGGCATCGGCATCTCTCCCGCCGTAGTTGGCCGATCCGGAGAAGGGATGCCAGAATACAACACGTTCCACTTTTTCCCTCGACCCTTGTCGCAGGCCAACCCGGCCTGAATACCCGGAACAGGAACACGATTCAGGTGCCGTGTTCCGGCGGGGTCGCGAGCACCGTGGAGGTGATGCGGGTGGGGCTCGAACAGGTCCGCCGCGACTGGACTCGGCTGGGTTCGACCGAACCCCTGTGGGCAGTGTGCGTGGACCCCGGGAAGAGGGGCGGCGGCTGGGACGACGACGAGTTCCTCGCCTCCGGACGGGCCGACATCGACCCGTCCGTCGCCCGCCTGGAGGAGCTGGGCATCCGCCCCGAGCGGGGCCGGGTGCTGGACTTCGGGTGCGGCGCGGGACGGCTGTCCAACGCCCTGGCCGCGCACTTCAACGAGGTCGTGGGGGTGGACATCTCCGCGCCGATGCTGGAGGAGGCCCGCCGCCTGGACCGCTCCGGGGGGCGGATCGAGTTCGTGCTGAACGAGCGTCCGGACCTGTCGGTGTTCGGGGACGGCTCCTTCGACCTGGTCTACACCGACCTGGTCCTCCAGCACCTGCCGCCCGCCCTGGCCGAAGGCTACGTGCGCGAGTTCGCACGGGTGCTGCGCCCCGGCGGCGCCATGGTGCTGGGCGTACCCGAGTCAGAGCGGCGCACCTTCAAGGGGCTGGTGTTCCGTTACGCGCCGTGGCCGCTGGTGGCGCTCGCCCAGCGTGCGCTGCTGCGCTACCCGGCGCCGATGCGGATGCACACCCTGCGCACCGAGCGGATCGCCGAGCTGGTCCCGAACGGCCGGATCGCCGCCTCCGACGAGTACTGGGGCGGCGACCACTGGCGCCACCTGCGCCACTTCGTGGTACTGGAGGCGGGCACGTGACCGCGAACGCCGCGGGCGGGGGCACCGTCCCCTTCCGCGCCACCCTGGGCCGGTCGGTGCGGCTGTTCGCAGCCTTCCGCAGGGAGCAGACCGATCCGGCGTTCTTCTACGGCACGCTCGCCCGGGACACCGTCGCCCAACTGCGCTCCTACACGCCCCTGGCGGGAACGCTCGTGGTGGACGTGGGCGGCGGCCCGGGCTACTTCGCAGACGAGCTGAGGTCGGCGGGGGCCCGCTGCCTGTGCGTGGACGCCGACGCCCACGAGATGACGCTGCACGGGCGGGACGCCGACGCGTACGGCGTCCAGGGCAGCGCGCTGGACCTGCCGCTGCGCAGCGGTTCGGTGGACGTGTGCTTCTCCTCCAACGTGCTGGAGCACGTGCCGGACCGGACCCGGATGGCCGACGAGATGGTGCGTGTGACCCGGCCGGGAGGGCTGGTGTACCTGTCGTACACGCTGTGGCTCTCCCCGTGGGGCGGGCACGAGACCTCGCCGTGGCACTACCTGGGCGGCGCGTACGCGGCGGAGCGGTTCGCGCGGCGCCACGGGCGGCGGCCCAAGAACGACTTCGGCCGCACCATGTACGCCGCGCACGCCGGGGAGATGCTGCGCTGGACGCGCGGGCGCGCCGACGTGGACGTGGTGGACGTGCGCCCCCGCTACCTGCCCGGATGGGCCGGGCCGGTCGTGAGGGTGCCGCTGCTGCGCGAGGTCGTCACCTGGAACCTGCTGCTGGTCCTGCGCAAGCGCTAGAGACAGGCCGCAAACGTTGCTGGTGTGACGCGAGGGGCCCAACCCTCGGCTGTCTCGCCCCTGGCGGCACTGCGGGCCGTCGACATCGCCGCTCAGGGCGAGATCAACCCCGGTGGGCGCACCGCGGCGGACATCTTCCTGCACGGGACCGACCACCCGACCGGTCGCTCCGGGCCGAACGGCGTCCTGCGGCGCGTGTGCTGGAGGCTGACCCAGTGGTCGGCGGTGAACTCCTCCATCGCCCACTCTCCGCCGAACCGGCCGAGCCCGATCCGGGACAGCTCGTGGGTGGCCGGGGCGTCGCCGATCTCACCGCCCCTGCCGACGACCACGTTGAGCGCCCCGGGCGGCAGCCCGGCCTCCTCGTGGATCCGGGCCAGCAGCAGTCCGCCCGTGACCGGGGTGTTCTCGGCGGGTTTGAGGACCACGGTGTTGCCGAGGGCGACGGCGGGCGCGACGGAGCGGTGGGAGAGCTGGAACGGGAAGTTCCACGGGCTGATCACCGTGACCGCGCCGAGGGGTTCGCGGTGGACGCGGTTCTCCTTGCCCGGGGTGACGCCGGGCAGGATCCGGCCCCGGACCCGCGTGGGGTAGGAGGTCACCTCGACCACGCCGCTGCGCACCGGCCCCCACTCGAACTCGGCGGGCTCGCGGACCGCTCCGGCCTCGTGGACCAGCCAGTCGACGATCTCCTCGCGGCGCGTGTCCAGGACGCGCAGTGCCCGCACGAGGACCTCAGCGCGCTCAGCGGGCGGGGGTGAGCAGGAGTTCGCTGACGACGCGGCCGTCGGCCTCGGTGACCGTGGCCGTCCAGCCGCCCAGGTCCACGCTCTCCCCGGGTTCCCCGGGGATGTGGCCGAGCATGACCAGGACCATCCCGGCGACGGTCACGTAACTGCCCGGGGGCCGGTCGGTGAGGACGACGCCGAGGTCCTCCAGCTCGTGGACGGGGTAGGTGCCGGGCAGGCGCAGGGCGCCGCCTTCCAGCCGGGCGGGGGCGCGCTCGTCGGTGTCGGTCTCGTCGTAGATCTCGCCGACGACCTCCTCCAGCAGGTCCTCCAGGCTGGCGATGCCGCTGACCTCGCCGCTCTCGCCGATCACGACGGCCAGTTGCTGGCGTTCGACGGTGAGCCGGTGCAGCGCGGCGGAGACCGTCAGCGAGTCGGGCAGCAGCAGCGGTTCGCGGGCCACCTCCCGTGCCGTGCCCCCGCCCCGCAGTAGATCGGACCAGTGCACGACGCCGACGACGTCGTCCACGTCGTCCCGGCCGACCACCGGAGCGCGCGAGTGGCCGCGCTCGGCCAGGAGCAGGGCCGCCTCGCGCGCGGGCAGGTCGGCCGGGACGGTGTCCACGTCGGGGCGCGGCACCAGGACCTGGCGCAGCGTCCGCCCTGTGATGTCGAAGGCCCCGGAGAGGATGGTGCGCTGCTCGGGGGTCATCTGGCCCTGGGCCGCGATCATGTCGCGCAGCTCCTCCTCGGTGGCCTCCTCCCTGGCGTCCCGAGGATCGATCCCGCCGAGCCGGACGACCAGGTCGGTGGAGACGCTGAGCAGCCAGATCGCGGGGCGAGAGAGCAGGGCCAGCGCGTTGAGCGGGCGGGCCGCGAGCAGCGCCCAGGACTCGGCGCGCTGCATGGCGATGCGCTTGGGGGCGAGTTCGCCCAGGACCAGGGTGACGAAGGTGAGCACGACGGTGACGAGCACGACCGACACCGGGGCCGCGTAGGAGCCGAGGAAACCCAGCGGCCCGACCAGCGGGCGGGCCAGGGAGACGGCGGCGGTGGCGGAGGCGAGGAAGCCCGCGAGGGTGATGCCGATCTGGATGGTGGCCAGGAACCGGTTGGGGTCGCGGGCCAGACCGGCCACCGCACGCCCGCCCGGGCCGCGCTCCTCCAGCCGCCTGATCTGCCCCTCCCGCAGTGTGATCAGGGCGATCTCGCTGCCCGCGAACACGGCGTTCACCGCGACCAGGACCAGTACGAGGCCGATCTGGGCCCCGATGCCCTCCATGGGACTCCCCCGAGGTCGACTGCCGGTGCCTGGAGCTGGGATTCCTTCCCCCGAAAGCCGCGGGCCACACCATCCGGGGCGGGGCCCGCGCACCGCGCGGACCCCGCCCGCGGCAGGGCCTGACCGCATGCGGACAAAAACGAGTCCGAACGGCCTCTCGTTCACTTCGGCGCCGTCGGCGCAGGTGGGAACGCACAGGGCTCACCGTGAAGGGCGGTCGGCCCCTCCGGGAGGCTCTTAAGCACCTGTTGTAACCTTCCTCTCCGATACCCCTCTTTCACCCTCTGGAGTTCCCGTGTCCGGTTCGATCGGCGTCAATCCCGTCGACGCCATGTCCGAGGCCCAGGAGGCCGAGGCACTGGCCGAGGCGATGGTCTTCCTCGGCACCGACTTCGAGGCCGCCGTAGAAGGACTGACGGCAGCCGTGTCCGAGCACGTGACGGGCGGCCTGGACGACTACGGCCTCGACACCATGGAGCACATCAGGAGGGCCGCCCAGAACGGCATCGACCTGGCGCAGAACGTGCAGGGCGCTGACCTGGCCATCACCGACACCGACCACGAGAACGCCGAGGAGTACCAGGAGGGCCTGGAGTCCCTCGACATCCAGATCAACTTCTGAGCCCCGCCCCCGCCCCCACCGACCGCGGAGACCCCTGCCGTGAGCGACCTCTACTCAATGTCCCTCGGACTGCCCGAGGACATCGACGCCGACGTCGGCGCCATCGAGTCGGGTGCCGACCAGCTCGACACCGTTCGCCAGAACATGCTCGGCCAGTCCGAGGGCACCCACAGCCGGTTCCGTTCGTCCGCAGGAGAGTTCACCGACCTCGTCGCCTGGAACATCGTCTCCAGCTCCTCCCGGGAGCTGTCCTCCTGGCAGGAGGCCGCGGCCTCCCTGACCTACGGGGCGGCGGTCCTGCGCCAGTGGGGGCTCGACATCGAGGCCTACCGCGCCGAACGCGCCAAGCTGGAGACCCGCTGGGCGGAGGAGAAGGCCGACGCCGAAGCGGCCGTCGACGCCTCCGAGGGGAGCGGCTCCATCCTCGGCGAGGGGACCCGTGAGGGGATGGGGGTCACCCGGCTGGAGACCCTGCGCGAGGAACTGCTCTCCGAGCACTCCGGGCACTGGGAAACCCTGATGGAGCAGGCCGAGCAGACCGAGAAGGACCTGCGCGACGGCCCGAGCCGGGAGTCCCTGGAACGCCTGGTCGAGTCCTCCCTGCTCACCGGCGGCCAGCTGACCTACTTCGGTGACGCGCTCCCCGGCATGGTCCCGGACGAACTGAGCGGTGACGAGCACCCGTCCGTCGTCAACCTGTGGTGGACCTCGATGACCGAGGAGGAGCAGGAACAGGCCGTGAGGGACGATCCCGAGCTGCTGCGCGAGCTCGACGGCATCCCGGCGGCCGTGCGCGACCGACTGAACCGCGACCATCTCGACGACGAGATCGAGCGGTTCGAGGAGGAGATCGCCGAACGGGACGAGGAGATCGGCGAGGCGGCGGCCCGGGGCAGCAACGGGTCCGACGCGATCGCGTTGGCCATGGCGAACGACGACACTCTCGACGACCAGCTCCAGGAGCTGAAGGAGCTGCGGGAGAGCCTGGAGGACGAAAGCGCTGACAGGTACCTGCTGGCTCTGGACACCGGGGGCGACGGACGGGCGGTCGTGGCCAACGGCAACCCCGACACCGCCGACAACGTGGCGACCCTGGTGCCGGGCACCACGACGACCTGGGAGAGCATCAACGACCAGGTCGGCCGTGGAGACAACCTCCTGGAGTCCGCGTCGAACGCGGACCCGAACGGCAGCCACTCCGTGATCAGCTGGATCGGGTACGACGCCCCCAACGTCCCCGAGGCGGCCTTCGAAGGACGTGCGGAGGCCGCGGTCAGCGAGCTGAGCAGTTTCCAGGACGGACTGCGCTCCACCCACCAGGGGCCGCCGTCCCACAACACCGTCATAGGCCACAGTTACGGTTCCACGGTGGTCGGGCACACCGCGCAGAGCGACGCCGGACTCGACACGGACGAAGTGATACTCGTGGGCAGCCCCGGAACCGACGCCGACCACGTGACCGACCTGAACCTTCCCGCAGAGAACGTGCACGTCTCGACGGCGGAGAACGACGGCATCACCAACCTGACGGGCCTCACCCACGGCATGGACCCGACCGATCCGGAATTCGGAGCGAACGTGTTCGAGTCCAACCCCGGCAGTGTGGGAGGCTCCTGGCCGCTCGGCCCCGCCCACTCGGAGTACTTCGACCCCAGGACGAGATCCTTGCTCTACATGGGCAGGGTCATCGCGGGGCAGGCGGAATAAGGGATAGGAAGCGGCACGTGATCAGATTCAGACCGTGGGCGTGGGTCATCGCCCTCGCCCTGGTGGCGACCGGCTGTGGCCCCGGCGAGTCCGGGGAACCGGGAACGGAGGCGACTATGACCGAGGACGAGGCCGCGGAGAGGGTCCGGGAGCACATCGACAGCACGATGACGGCGCTCCCGGAGGAGGCGGAACTGGAGGAACGGCGCGGAACCGTCGTCGCCGCCTGCGATGACCCCACCGACGGCGGTTCCAGGGACCGGGTCACCGTCAGCGAGACGTTCTGGGTGCGGGGTCTGCCCGTCGAGGACAACGACGCCACCTTCGAACTGCTCCACGAACACTGGAGTTCCAGCGGTTACCAGGTGTTCGAGGATCTGCGGCCTGAGGACATGTTCCTGTCCGTCGAACACACGGAGGACGCTTTCGGGATGACCGTTCAGGTGGCGGGCGACGGCAGCCTGGCACTCTCCGCCTCCTCGCCCTGCGTCTGGCCCGATGGCAACCCGGACTCCTGACGCCCCGGGCGAGCCTCAGCCCAGCCTCTCCAGGGCCCTGCGGGGGGAACGGGCGTGCCTGCCCATCCCAGCGAAGGGGCACTCCTCGCGCTCCAGGTCGATCGTGAGATCCCGGGCCGTCTCCACCTTCTCCAGCTCCTCCCAGGTCAGGGGCGCCGCGATCGGCGCTCCCGGCCTGGCCCGCACCGAGTAAGGCACCACCGCGAGCTGTTCGCGGCCGTTGCGCAGGTAGTCCACGAACAACCGGCCCCCGCGCGCGGCCTTGCGCACCTCGGTGGTCAGCTCGTCCGGCCGCCGGGCCGCCACCCGGTCCGCGACGGCTTCCGCCAGCACGCGGACATCCTGGTCGTCGGCCTCGGGCCGCAGCGGCGAGCGCACGTGCAGGCCCCGGGAGCCGCTGGTCATCACGTAGGCGGCCAGGCCCAGTCCGTCGAGCGACTCCCGCACGTCCCGCGCCGCGGCGCGGCAGGCGGCGAAGGCCTCGGGGCCGTCCCCGGCGGGGTCGAGGTCGATCACCATCCGGTCGGGCAGGCCCAGGTTCGGCTGCCGGGACTGCCAGGCGTGCAGGGTGATCGCCGCCTGGTCGGCGCACCAGACCAGCGCGGCCGCGTCCTGGCAGAGCATCATCCGGCCACCGCTGGTCTCCACAGTGGCCACCCAGTCCGGGACCGACGGGTGCTTGACGAAGAAGCCCTGCGCGTCGATCCCGTCGGGGAAGCGCGCCAGGGCCACCGGCCGGTCGCGCACGTGCGGCAGCATCAGGGGGGCGATCCGGGCGTGGTACCGCGCCAGGTCCTCCTTGGTCGCCCCGCCCTCGCCGAACAGCGGTTTGCCGGGCTTGGCCACCCGCACCACCCGCCGTCCCGCGCGCACCCCCGCGGTCCGCTCCGCCATGTCCTCCCCCGTTCAGCGCCGTGCGGCCCGCCTACCCGGGCGGCGGTCCCGGAAAACGGTGTCCGAACGCGCGAACGCCCGGCCGGGGAGGTCCCCGGCCGGGCGTTCGCGCGTCGAAGCGCGGTACTACTTGCGCTTGTTGATCTCCTCGGTCAGCTGCGGGGCGACCGCGTGCAGGTCACCCACGACGCCGAAGTCGGCCAGCTCGAAGATCGGGGCCTCGGGGTCCTTGTTGATCGCCACGATGTTCTTGGCGGTCTGCATGCCCGCCCGGTGCTGGATCGCACCGGAGATGCCCAGGGCCACGTACAGGTTCGGGCTGACCGTCTTACCGGTCTGGCCGACCTGGAACTGGTTCGGGTACCAGCCGGAGTCGACGGCGGCGCGGGAGGCGCCCACGGCCGCGCCCAGCGAGTCGGCCAGGTGCTCCACGACCGAGAAGTCCTCGGAGCCCACGCCGCGACCGCCGGAGACCACGATGGCGGCCTCGGTGAGCTCGGGGCGCTCGCCCTGCTCCTCGTGGACGCGCTCGACGACCTTGGCCGTCCTGGCCGCGTCGGAGACCTCCACCCACACCTGCTCCTCGGCGGCGGCGCCGGAGGCGGCCTCGGCCGGAACGGAGTTCGGGCGGACCGCGACGACAGGCACGCCGGTGCGCACGCGGGCGTGGGTGACGGTGGTGCCGCCGAAGATGCTGTGCTCGGCGACGACCTCGGCGTTGACGTCCACGACGTCGGTGAGCACTCCCGAGCCGAGCTTGACCGCGGCGCGGCCAGCGATCTCCTTGTTCTCGGCGGTGGCCGAGACCAGGACGGCGGCGGCGCCCTTGTCCTGGGCGAGCTTGGCGAGCAGCTCGGCCTTGGGGGCCACGACGTGGTCGTTCAGCTCGGCCGAAGCCACGTAGACCTTCTCGGCGCCGTACTCGGCCAGGACGGACTTGCCCGACTCGGCGCCGTCACCGATCCACACGGCCGCGGGCTCGCCGATGCGGCGGGCGGCGGTCAGCAGCTCGGTGGTGACCTTCTTGACCTGTCCGTCGACGTGGTCGACGAGGACGAGGACCTCAGCCATATCCCTTGAACCTTCCCTGAGTCTCTCGTTCGACCTAGACGAACTTCTTCTCGACGAGGAACTCGGCGATCTTCGCGGCGCCGTCGCCCTCGTCCTTGACCACCGTGCCCGCGGCGCGCGGCGGCGCGGCGTCGAAGTCGACGGTCTCGGTGGTGGCGTTGGCCAGGCCCACCCTGGCCGTGTCGATGCCCGCGTCGGCGGCGGACTTCTTGTCCACCGGCTTCTTCTTCGCCTGCATGATGAGCTTGAAGGACGGGTAGCGCGGCTCGTTGATCTTCTCGACCACGGAGACGACCGCCGGGAGCTGGGCCTCGACGAGGTCGTAGCCGTAGTCGGTCTGGCGCTGGATCCTGATGGTGCTGCCGTCGATGTCGACCTTGCGGGCGAACGTGAGCTGCGGCAGGCCGAGGTACTCGGCGAGCGCGGCCCCGACCACGCCGGTGCGGGCGTCGGTGGACTCCGAGCCCAGGACGACCACGTCGAACTCGATGGTGCCCAGGGCCTGCGCGAGCGCGTAGGCGGTCTGGAGCGAGTCCGAGCCGTGGAGGGCGTCGTCGTTGACGAAGACGGCCTTGTCCGCACCCATCGACAGGGCCTTGCGGATGGAGTCCGTGGCCTGGTCCGGTCCCATCGTCAGGACGGTGACCTCGCCGCCGTGCTTCTCCCTGAGCTGGAGCGCCTCCTCGATGGCGTACTCGCACAGCTCGTTGATGACACCGTCGGACGCAGCGCGATCGAGCGTGTTGTCCTCGGGGTTGAGCTTCCGCTCGGTCGCCGTGTCCGGGACCTGCTTGACCAAAACGACAATATTCATGGCCGGTGGCCGACCTCCCTGCACTCCATGATCCGCCGTGCGGCGGCCGGACGCTGGCGCGCCCCCTACTGCCAACAATGCCGAATGCCGTTCGGTCATCCGACGGCGGGGCCGCCTTCACGTTCAGACAGGTCCCGCGATGTGCTCATAGCCCAGATGTTACTGGCTAGTAGCTTGGAGGCCAACCCCTGGCCCCCGGTGTGACTGAGGCAACCCTAACCACCGCTGTGCCGCAGGTGCTCCGAACCCGGTCGGACCGCCTGCGCCGGACACCGGTCACGGGTGTCCGCCTCCCGCTCCCCACCCTAGTCGCCGCCGATCCCGCCGGAACCGGTCACACCACCGGTAACAGGTCGCAGTCCTCCCGCCCGGCGGGAACGCCGAAGGCCCCGGGCCGGGGCCCGGGGCCTTCGCGGTGCCCGGTGAGCCGTACGGCCCGCCGGGCGGGGATCACTGTCCGTCGAACCAGTCCGAGGGACCGCCGATCGGCACCCAGTCCGGAGCCGCCGACAGGCCGAAGGACAGGATGAGCATGGTCAGCAGCACGAGGCCGATGCACACGCCGACGTAGACGTACAGGTTGCGGTAGTGGACCCGGCGCACCAGCCACACCGCCTGGTGCCGCGCCTCGCGCCCGCTCGGCATGACGTAGCTGAGCAGGAGCATCACGAAGATCGCGAAGGCGCCGGTGTAGTTGGCGCCCTGACCCGGCACGTCCGCGATCCGCGCGTAGATCATGCCGACCAGGATGCCCGCCAGCAGGTAGACCAGGCCGAAGCCGAGCGTGCGCAGCGTCATGCGCCCGAAGGCCCACGGGAAGCTGAGCGCCACCACCATGTTGTCGGAGTTGCGCGGGCCGCGCGTCTGGAGGCGGCGGGCGTGCTCGGCCTTGACCACGTCCAGGGCGCCCAGCGCGGCGATGACCACGACGCCCAGGATCAACCCGAACCAGGGGAAGAGCAGGGACACACCGGCCACGGAGGCCAGCATGGGCAGGATCGTCAGCGGGTGCATCCGCCACGACCGCTCCTCGTACTCCTCGCCCTCCTCGTCGGAGTCGTCCGGGAAGTAGTCGCTCACCCGGTCGCCGCCGCCGCGGCGGAACCGGCCCAGCAGGCCGCCGCGCCGGTCCTCGTACTCGTCCCCGTCGAACTCCTGCGTCCGGTCGCTGCCCCGGCCGTCGTCCACCGGGGTGAGGATGTCGGCGAAGTCGCCCTTGTGCAGCGGGGTGTTGAAGAACTGCGTGTGCGGCGCCCGGTGGCCCTCGTCCCCGTGCTCGTCGACGGGACGCCGGGCGTACCCGTCCGGGTCCACCGGGTCCATCATCATCGTGCCCTGCGGGTCCTCGCGGGAGAACTCGTCGGGCTGGATGCGCCGCGTGCCCAGCACGTCGTCCGGTTCGTCGCGGACCGGGCTGATCCGCATCGTCCCCTGGGGGTCGTCCGGGTCGTCTGCGTCGCGCGGGACGATGCGCTCGGTGCCGGGGAGCCCGTCGTCCTCGTCGTCCCAGCCGCGCCGCGCGCCGGAGAGGTCGTCGGTGGACACGGGGTCCTGGACCGGGCCGCCGGAGTGCGCGGCGGAGGCCGGGCGCGCGGGGCCCCCGGACGGGGACCAGGCGCTTGAGGCGGGACCGCCGGTGTGCGAGGGGCCCCAGCCCTGTTCGTTCCGGGCCGCGCGACCGGCCAGGTAGCCCGCCGCGCCGCCGAGCGCGGCACCGGCCGCGCCCGCCGCGGCGGCACCGCCCGGGCCGCCGCCCGGCTCCTCCCCGACGCCCCCGGCCGTGGTCGGGTGGTACACGGTGTGGCTGCCGGTGAGCCCGGTGGGACGGCCTCCCGCGTCCTCGGTCCAGGGCAGGTCGAGGTTGAGGCGGCTGGCCTCCTCCAGCAGTTCCTCAGCCGTGGGACGACTGCGCATGTCACGGGAGACGGCGCGGTTGACCAGCGGCCGCAGCGCCTCGTGCATCCCGTCCATGTCGATCTCGCCGTTGAGGATGCGGAAGAAGATGACCTCGAAGGTGCCCGCGCCGTAGGGCGGGCGGCCGGTGGAGGCGAAGGCGACGGTGCCGCCCCAGGCGTGGATGTCGGTGGCCGGGCCCAGGTCGGTGCCCTCGATGACCTCCGGGGACAGGTAGCTGGGCGTGCCCACGAACGTGCCGGTCTGGGTCAGCTTGGCGCCGTCCACCGCGTGCGCGATGCCGAAGTCGATGACGATCGGCTCGCCGTTGGAGATGATCACGTTGCCGGGCTTGAGGTCGCGGTGGATCACGTCCACCGCGTGGATGTCCCGGATCGCGCGGGCCATGCCGGTGACGAAGCGGGTGAGCGCGCGGCCGCGCAGCGGGCCGTGGTTGGTGACCGTGGCGTCCAGGGTCGGGCCGGGGATGTGCTCGGTGACCACCCACGGCAGCTCGGCCTGAGTGTCGGCTTCGATGACCTCGGCCACGTTGGGGCTGTGCACGCGGCGCATGGTCTCGACCTCGCGGGCGAGGCGGGCCCGGGCGATGTGGTCGCCCGCGACCTCCGGCTTGAGGACCTTCACCGCGACGAACTGCTCGGTCCGGGGGTCCTCGGCCTGGTACACCACGCCCATGCCGCCCTGCCCGATGCGGCGGCGGATGACGTAGTGGCCGATGCGCTCCGGCAGCTCCTCACCCATGGGGAAACCTGCCGACATTGCCATCGAGAACTCATCCCCTCAAAAGACCACATACCACCGCGTCCAGCTTAGCGGCCGGGGGATGGGTCACCATTGGCTTGTTCGTCCCGGTCTCGGGCCCGTGTGGTCGCTTCCGCACCGCCGGGCGTCCGGGGTTCAGGCGGCGCGTCCGTCCGGGGGCGACCCTCACGAGTATGACGGAAAACTGGCGTGGGCGGTTCCCTCCCTCCCGTCCGGACTGGCCGGATCCGGACGTTCGGCCGAACCCCCCGTGACACCGTTCGATCCGACGAGCGGGGTGAAAAGTTCTCGAATCCACCGAAACGGCGGCGGGGCGGACGGCACGGTACCGTGTGCCGCCGCCCCGACCTGCTGTTCCGGCGCCCGGCAGGCTCGGACCAACCCGGTCCGGCGTCCCTCCGGCACCGCTTCAGCGCCCCGTCAGCGCCCCTTGAAGGCGGCCTTGCCGGGACCCTGCTCGACGAAACTGCGCATGCCGTCCTTCTGGTCCTCGGTCGAGAACAGGCCCGCGAAGTGCAGGCGCTCGATCTCCAGACCGGTGTCCAGGTCCGTCTCCAGGCCCCGGTCCACCGCCTCCTTGGCCGCGGCCAGCGCGACGGACGGGCCCTGGGCGTACCGGGCGACCAGCGCCACGGCGGCCCGGTAGACCTCCTCGTCCGGGACGACCTGGTCCACCAGGCCGATCTCCCGGGCCTCGTCCGCCTTCACGTGGCGACCGCTGAAGATCATCTCCTTGGCCCTGGAGGAGCCGATCAGGCGGGGCAGGCGCTGGGTCCCGCCCGCGCCGGGGATGACGCCGAGCTGGATCTCGGGCACGCCCAGCCTGGCCCCGGCCCCCGCCACCCGGAAGTCCGCGGCCAGTGCCAGTTCCAGGCCGCCGCCGAGCGCGTACCCGGTGACCGCCGCCACGACCGGCTTGGGGATGCGGGCCACCAGGTTCAGTGCGCTCTGGAGGTCGCGTGCGTAGCCCAGCATCCGCGCGGCGGTGAGGTCGGCCATCTCCTTGATGTCGGCGCCCGCGACGAACACCCGCTCGCCGCCGTAGACGACCACGGCGCGCGCGTCCGGGTCCTTGGCGACCCGGGTCGCGGCCTCGGCGATCTCCGCGGTGAGCGCGGCGTTGAGCGCGTTCACCTTCGGCCTGTCCAGCCGGATCACGGCCACGGCCGGATGGTCCGGATCGGTCTCCACACGCACGAACTCGCCCACGGTCCACTGCTCCTCGCCACTCGGACGTCACTGTCTCCGAACTGCTTACCACCCGGTTCAGGAGAAGAGCAGCACCAGGGTGCCCAGCCGCGCGGACAGGGTGTAGGCCGCCGCCAGCAGCAGGGCGGCCCCCGCCAGCAGCAGCGTGTCCGCGGTCCGCCAGCGGCTCTCCCGGGCGCGGGTGCGCGGCCCGGTCCCGAAGGCGCGCGCGTCCATCGCCGCGGCCAGCAGCGTCCCGGTGCGGATGGAGCGCACCAGCAGGGCGAACAGGCGGCCGAAGAACAGCGCGACCGCCCTGGCCGGGTCGCGCCCGGCCTCCAGCCCGCGCGCCCTCCGCGCCAGCGTGATCGTGCGCCACTGGTCGGCGAGCAGAGGGACGAGACGCAGCGCCGCCAGCACACCCATGGCGGGCCGCTCGGGAACCCGCAGCCGCTGCACCAGGCCGTCGGCGGTCTCGGTGGGGTCGCTGCTCACGGCGGCGAGCAACCCGGGCAGGGCGATGGCCAGCAGGCGCACCGCGGCGCCCAGCGCGCCCTCCGCGCCGTGCTCCCCGTACAGGTAGTTGACCAGCCCGCTGGAGAGCCCCATGAGCAGGAAGGGCCCGCCCAGGACGAGCAGGGTGCGCCGGTCGATCCCGCTGAACGGCAGGAGCAGCAGGACGCCCGCCAGCACCGCGCCGCCGGTGACGGCGTCCACGGCCGGGACCAGGCCCACGCCCAGCAGCAGGGCGGCGAGCAGTTTGGCCGCCGGATTGAGCCCGACCAGCCAGAAGCGCGCCCCGCCGTCCGCGGGAGCCTCCAGGGTGAGCGCGTCCCCCGCCGGAGCACCGGCCGGGCCCGGCTCCCCTGCCCCGTCCGGCACGCGGCCCCCGCCCGGGACACGGTCCCCGTACGCGGGTGTGTCCGCAAGCCTCCGGTCAGCCACGGCTCCCCCTTCCCGCCGCCGCGTGCCCCGCGGGCCCGGGCTGCTCCGCCCCGGCGCCCGTGTCGGGTGCGGCGGCCTCGTGGACGGCGCGGCCCCCGGCCACGCGCACCCGCGCGTCGGCCAGGCTGCTCAGCAACAGGTCGTCGTGGGTGGCCATTACCACCGCGCGGCCCGCGGACCGCAGGGTGGCGAGCAGTTCCACGAGTTCGGTCCAGGTCCGGGTGTCCTGGCCGAAGGTGGGCTCGTCCAGGACGAGTGCGTCGGGCGCGTGCGCGGGACCCGAGCTGAGCGCCGTGGCCACCGACAGCCGCCGCTTCTCACCGCCCGAGAGCGTGTAGGGGTGCACGTCGGCCAGCGCGGACAGGCGCAGGCGCTCCATCAGCTCGCCCACCCAGGACTGGGTCTCGGCCTCGCCCATCCCGGCGCGCAACGGGGCGAAGCGCAGTTCGTCGCGCACGGTGGCGGTGACGAACTGGTCCTCGGCGTGCTGGAAGACCGTGCCCACGTGCCGGGCCAGCCTGCGGGCGGGCCAGCGAACGAGCGGGCGCGGGTCGGCCCCGGCCAGCGGCCCGCGCGGCAGCACCGCTCCCCGGTGGGGCCTGGACAGCCCGGCGAGCAGGGTCAGCAGCGTGGACTTGCCCGCGCCGTTGGGGCCGGTCAGGGCGGTCGCGGTTCCGGCTCGGACGGTGGCGTCCACCCCTTCGAACACCGTGCGCCGCGGCGCCGCGCGCACGCCGAGCTGACTCGGGGTGCGCGCCGTGACGCCCACGGCCTCCAGCAGGGGCTCACCGCCCGGCGCGGGCTCAAGGGCGGGCGCGGGCTCGTGCCCGGGCACCCACACTCCCTGCGCGGCCAGCGAGCTGCCGTGCTCGGCGAACACGGTCCCCGGCGGCCCGTCGGCGACGACCCCGCCGCCGGGCGCCACGACCACGACCCGGTCCACCAGGTCCACGACGTCGGCCACCCGGTGCTCGACGAGCACCAGGGTCGCCTCGGTCTCGGCGAGCAGGCGGGCCAGCACGCCCCGCACCAGCGCGGCCCCGGCCGGGTCGAGGTTGGCGGTGGGCTCGTCCAACAGCAGCAGGCGGGGGCGCATCGCCAGGGCCCCGGCGATCACCAGGCGCTGCTTCTCACCGCCCGACAGCGCGCCGGTGGGGTGGCGCGGTCCGTAAGGGAATCCCACGGCCTCCAGTGCCTCGCGGACGCGGGGCCAGATGAGGTCGGGGGCCACGCCCAGGTTCTCCGGGCCGAAGGCGACGTCGTCGCCCGCGCGCGCCATCACCAGTTGCGTCTCGGGGTCCTGGCTGACCAGGCCGACCGAGCCCCGGCTCCGGTCGGCGGGCTCGCCGTCCAGGAGCAGGCTGCCCTCGTGGTCGCCGCTGATGGCGGCGTCCTCGCCGGTCAGACCGGCCAGCGAGTGCAGCAGGGTGGACTTGCCCGCGCCGGAGGCGCCCAGCAGCAGCACGCGCTCACCCGGCTCGATCACCAGGTCCACGCCGCGCAGCGCGTGGGACTCGCGGCCCGAGTGCCGCCAGCCCCAGCCGGAGAGCTCCACGCGCGCGCCGGGGCCCCCGGCCGCCGTCCGGCGCCCGTTCGCGGAGGCCAAGGTCAGCCCCTCGCGGACGGGAAGGGGGCCAGCGCCCCGGAGCGTGCCAGGGCCGTGGTGAGCAGGCGGGCGCCCACGCCCGCGATGAGGGCGGCGCTGACCACCACGATGACGCCGTAGGTGATCTGGTAGGACAGCGGCCAGGTCACGTTGTAGGCGAGGTTGTCGCGGATGGCCGGGGAGACGCCCGCGACCGCAGCCGCGAGGACGGCCACGCCCATGCCCCAGCGGCGGTAGCCGAAGGCGAGGAAGACGAGTTCGGGCAGGATGCCCTGGAGGGCGCCGTCGAGGATGACCATGATCCCCCACTGGGTGCCCAGGAGCGCAGACACCGAGGCGGCGGCGATGGCGGTGAGCAGGGCCGCGCCGGGCTTGCGGATGATCAGGCCGCCCAGTACGCCGGAGATCAGCCACATGCCGTAGACGACTGCCTGCGCGGGCGGGAAGCCGACGAACAGGGGGGTCGTGACCGACCAGACGATGTTCCAGAGCCAGAAGACCACGCCGACCGCGACGCCGATGACGGCGGCCACGACTATGTCGACGGTGCGCCAGCTCCGCAGCCGGTCGAGGACGTCGCGCCGGACGCCGGTGTCCTGGGGATTGGTGGTGTTCCTCTTCATGCGGTGTCCCTTCGCCGGGGGGTGCGAGGGGCCCGTGCGGCCGAGAGCGGCGCCTGGACGCGTTCCGCGCGCGCCGGGACGTCCCCGGTGCGCGGGAGCACGCCACCGGTGACGGTTCCTACGACTTCCTTCGCTGGCATGACCCAGATCAGGTGTGTAAGGGTCTGCGGCCTGGTGCCGCACTCTCAGCGCTCGCGCGCTCCCCTGTCGGTTTCATCCATTATGAACACGGGGGAACACCGCGGTGTTCCCGGGCCCCCTCAGCGCACGTCGGGGCCTCAGCCCCCGGGACCGGGGCCGCCCTCGGGCACCTGCGGCTGCGGGGGCGTGCCGTTCCAGGGCGCGCCGCCGTCCCCGCCCGGGGACTCGCCGCCACCGGTACCGCCCCCGTCGTCGCCACCGCCGTCGTCGCCACCGCCTCCTCCAC
>NZ_LEKI01000074.1:0-24836 GCF_001029525.1 Nocardiopsis sp. RV163
CGACGGCGCGGGGCCTCCCGCCGACCGGCCCCGCGGCCGCCGGGAGGCCCCGCGCCGTCGTGGTCGGCGGCGGCATAGCCGGGCTGGCGGCGGCCTGCGCACTGGCCGAGCGGGACGTGGACGTGACGGTGCTGGAGCGCGAACCCTCGCTCGGGGGGCGACTGCGCGGCTGGGCAACGACGCTCTCCGACGGTTCGCCCGCGACCATGACCCGCGGGTTCCACGCGTTCTTCCGTCAGTACTACAACCTGCGCGCCCTGCTGCGCCGCGGCGACCCCGGGCTCGGCGCGCTGGTGCCGCTCACGGACTACCCGCTCGTGCACCGGGACGGGCCGCGCGACCGCTTCTCCGGGCTGCCCGCGACCCCGCCGTGGAACGCGGCCGTCCTGGCGGCGACCAGCCCCAGCTTCCCGGCGCGCGGCATGGCGCGGGTCAACCTGCCCGCGGCCCTGCAACTGTTCGACGTGGACGTGCCCGGCGTGTACGAGCGGCTCGACCACCTCAGCGCACGCGACCTGCTGGAGGCGGTGCGCTTCCCGCCCACTGCCAGGCACCTGGCCTTCGAGGTGTTCACCCGCAGTTTCTTCTCCGATCCCGGCGTGCTGTCGGCCGCCGAACTCGCGCTGATGTTCCACGTGTACTTCCTCGGCTCGTCCGAGGGTCTGGTGTTCGACGTGCCGGGCTCGCCGTTCCCGCAGGCGCTGTGGGACCCCCTGGAGCGCTACCTGGCCAAGCGCGGGGTACGGCTGTGGACCGGCGTGCAGGTCGAGGAGGTGAGCCGGGCACGGCAGGACGGGGAGCCGGAGCACCGGGAACAGCGGAGCCGCTTCACGGTGCGCGGACGCACGGCCGATGGCGAGGTCCTCGAGGAGGGCGCGGACGCCGTGGTGCTGGCCGCTGACCCGGCCGGAACCCGGGACCTGGTGGCGTCCTCACCGGGGCTGGGGGGACCGGACTGGCGCGGCCGGATGGCCCGGGTGCGCACGGCTCCCCCGTTCCTGGTGTCGCGCTACTGGCTGGACCGGCCGGTGCGCCCGCACCGGCCCGCCTTCCTGGGCACGGCGGGCTACCCCACCCTGGACAACATCAGCGTGCTGGAGCGGTACGAGGACGAGGCCTACGAGTGGACCCGGCGCACCGGCGGGTCGGTGGTGGAGCTGCACGCCTACGCACTGGATGAGGGGTGCGACCCCGAGCACGAGCGGCACCGGCTCTGGGAGCAGGCCGGGGCCGTCTACCCGGAGCTGCGCCGGGCACGCGCCGTGGACGCCCGGCACGAACTGCGCGCGGACTGCCCGCTTTTCGCGCCCGGCGGCCACCGGGACCGGTGCGGGGTGACCACGCCCGACCCGTTCGTGACGGTGGCGGGCGACCACGTGCGCACAGACCTGCCAGTGGCCCTCATGGAACGCGCCGCCACCAGCGGTCTGCTCGCGGCCAACGCCCTGCTGTCGCGGTGGGGGCGGCCGGGGCACACGGTGTGGACCGTGCCCCGGCGGGGCCGGTCGGCGCCGCTGCGGGGGCTCGCCCGGTGGTCGAGGACGTCCTAGGTGCGCCGACCACTGAGGTCGGTAACACCGGCCCCGCCCGACACAGACGAAGAGGGCCTCCGGTAACGGTGTGGATTGCGACATCCACCACCGGGCCGGAAGGCCCTCGGCCCCACACCACCCACGCCAACGCCGCACTCACGCCCGCTGGACGCCCGGCCCCGGCCCGCTGCGTCGTGGAGGACCAGTGGCCGCCGCGCCGGGCCGCCGCACGCTTCCGGACCAGCGCCACCACCGCCCAACGCCGGGCCCGGTCCAGAGAGCAGACCCCAGCCGGACCGGCGGCTCAGCCGGGCCAGCGGCCGGTGCTTCTGAGCAGGTACCGGCGCTCCGCGTAGTCCAGGTCGTCCTTCCACAGGCGCCGGGCGGCCATCCGCATCACGGGGCGCACGATCGGACCAGCCAGCTTGCGCGCCAGCAGGAAGCCGATCCGCTCCGAACTGGCCACGGTAGCCTCGATGATCGCCGTGCGCGGCACGCCCCTGTCGTCCACGCCCAGCGGGGTGGCGTGCGTCTCCACCACGCTGCCCAGGCCCTCGCCCTCGATGATGCGCATGACCACCGTGCGGGGGTCCGGGCAGCGGAACTCAGCGCGCACCGGCACGCCCCACCGGCCCGCCACCCGGAACCCCACGTCCACCACCATGCGGTCCGGGTCGGGGTCGGCTCCCTTGGGCACCTCGGTCACCTTCAGCCCCACGAACGAGTAGGGGTGGAACCAGGAGCCGTGCCAGGGGTCGAGCCGGTTGGCCACCACGTCCTCGGGTTCGCACCGCCCCGCCATGCTCTCCACCGCCACCAGGCTCCCGGGCAGCGCGGGGCGCTCGGGGACCACAGGCTCGTCCAGGGGTTCCTCACCGCCCTCCCGGTCCAGGCGCACCCACACCAGGATGCCGTCGTCGTGCACCGGGTAGGGGTCCCACCCGGGGAAGCCGCCGCCGTCCAGCGACAACCCGTGCCACCGGCACACCAGGCGCCCGGAGTCCACCGCGCCCCGGCACAGCGGCGCGCCCAGGTGCGGGCAGGCGCCCGGCCCCGCGTGCGCGGTCCCGTCCGGGGTGCGCCAGGCCACCAGCTCGGTTCCGGCCACGACGCGTCCGAACGGCCGGTCCGCGCGGACCTCGGTGCTCGCGGCCAGCACGAACCAGTTCCCCGAGGGCCGGGCGAGCGCGCGCTTGAGCGCCGACCCGATGACGGAGGGCGAACCCTCCCGCCAGGTCGGCTCCTGCTTCCTCCACGTGGTGGCGGGCATGCGGCGCAGGGGAAGCCGCCGCGGTCGCGGGTCGGGCAGTGTCACGGGGTCCTCCAGGTGCGTCGTTCGAGGGGTCGGGGGCGGACCGCGCGTCCTCAGCCGGTCCGCGGGCGCGGCACCCGGCCGTGCAGGGAGCGCGCGATCAGCGACCGCGCGAGGGCGGGTACGGCGGCGGCCGCCTTGCGGATGTCCGAGACGCGGTGCCGGACGCTCCACACGTCGTAGTCGGCCGCACGCACCTCGTCCAGGATCGCGCGGTAGAGCCGGAAGGCGGTCGCGACACACGGGCGCGCCACGGGGGAGAGCATCGCGATGCCCGGTTCGGCCCGCCGGTAGAAGCCCTGGTTGACCTCCACCAGGTCGGCGAGGGCCTCCCGCACGCGCGGGTGCTGCTCCCGGGTACGCGCGCACTGCTCCAGCAGCTCGCGGTCCACACCGTGCGCGGCCAGCGCCTCCTCCGGCAGGTAGACGCGGCCGCGCCGCAGGTCCTCGGCCACGTCCCGCAGGAAGTTGGTCAGTTGGAAGGCCTCGCCCAGCGCGGCGGCGTGCGGGGCCGCCTCCTCGCGCGGCGCCACCGTCCCCAGGACCGGCAGCACCTGGAGGCCGATCACCGCGGCCGAGCCGTACATGTACTCGCGCAGGTGCTCCAGGTCGCGGTAGCCGGCCACCGTCAGGTCCATGCGCATGGAGGCCATGAACGAGGTGAAGTAGGCGTGCGGCAGCTCGTAACGGTGGACCGTGTGCGCCAGGGCGGAGAGCACCGGCGCCGCCTCGGGGTCCCGGGCGGGTTCGCCGTCCAGGACTCGGGCCAGGTCTGCGTCGACGACGTCCAGGCGGGCGGTCTGGTCTGCGACCGTGGCGCCCGGCGAGGGCTCGTCGACGATGTCGTCCACCCACCGCGCGAAGCCGTACAGGGCGTGCACCCCGGGCCGGTGCTCGGGCGGCAGCACCCGCGTGGCCGTGTAGTAGGTGCGCCCGTGGTGGGCGTGCAGGGCCCGGCACCTGAGGTAGGCCTCCCGCAGCGGCCCGTCGGTGATCCCGGCCGCGTCGAGTTCGGCGGCTCCCGTGTTCATCGGCCTCCTCCGGTTCTGCGGACCACCTCGGCCGCGGCGAGCTTCCCGGAGATCAGCACGGTCGGCACGCCGACCCCCGGTGTGGTCCCGCACCCGGCCAGGACGGCGTTGGAGGTGCCGGGGACCGTGTTGCGCGGACGGAACGGCCCCGTCTGGGCGAAGGTGTGCGACAGCGAGAACGGCGTGCCGTGCGCGAGCCCCTGCCGCGCCCAGTCCGCCGGGGTGACCAGGTGCTCTGCCCGCACGGAGGCGTCCAGCCCTTCCAGCCCGCGGTCCTCCAGGACCCCTACCAGGCGGTCCCGGTAGCGCGGACCCTCGCGGTCCCAGTCGATGCGGCCCGCCGCCAGGTTGGGTGCCGGGGCGAGCACGTACAGCAGGTGGCGCCCCTCCGGGGCCAGCGACGGGTCGGTGAGGGTGGGCTGGGTGACCAGCAGGGAGGGATCGCTCATGGTGCGGCCCTCGCGGATGATCTCGGTGAAGGTGCGCTTCCACGCGGCGCCGAAGGAGATGGTGTGGTGGCCCAGCCGCTCCCAGGTGCGGTCGGTGCCCAGGTGCAGCACGACCGCCGAGGGCGAGTAGCGCGCGGCCACGGGGCGCCGGGGCCTGTGGCCGAGCAGCCGGTGCGCGGCGGGCAGGTCCGCGGTGAGCACCACCTGGTCGCAGGCCAGACGCTCGCCGTCCGCGGTGACGACGGCGCTGACGCGGTCGCCCGCGCGTTCCAGGCGCTCGACCTCCTGGCCGTAGCGGACGGATCCTCCGGCCTTGGTGATCGCGCCCGCGAGGGCTTCGCCCAGTGCGCGCATGCCTCCCCGGGGGAAGTACACCCCGGCGACGGTGTCCATGTAGGCGATGACGGCGTAGGCGGCCAGGGCGCTCTCCGGCGCCACCCCCGCGTACAGCGACTGGAAGGAGAAGATCCGGCGCAGCCGCTCGTCGCGCACGTGGCGGCCCACGGCCGGGGCCAGCCTGCCGAAGCCGCCCATCGCGGCGAGCCGGAAGAGGTCGGGTCGGACCAGGTCCAGCGGGGACCGGAACCGGGCGTCGATGAACGAGCGCATCTCCACCCGGTACAGCCGGGTGAGCCAGTCGCGCAGCCGCAGGTAGCCGTCGGCCTCGCGCTGCCCGGCGACCCGGGCTACCTCGGCGGCCATCGCCTCGCGCTCGGTGTGCACGTCGATCACCGAACCGTCGGCGAAGGAGGCGCGGTAGGCGGGGCTGAGGGGCACCAGGTCCAGCCGGTCGGCCACGGTCTCCCCGACCGCGCCCAGTGCCTCGTCGAGGAGTTCGGGCATGGTGAGCACCGTGGGGCCGGTGTCGATCCGGTAGCCGTCCAGGTCGAGCCGGCCCGCGCGCCCGCCCGGGTGCGCCTCGCGCTCGACCACGACGACCTCGCGCCCCGCACCCAGCAGGTGCAGGGCGCAGGCCAGGCCGGACAGGCCCGCGCCCACGACGACCACGGGCCCGCGTCCGCGGGGCACCGGGCCGGAGGGGGGCGGGGCCGACGGCTCGGGGGTCTGCTCAGGCAAGGTGGTGCTCCTCTTCGGTGTTACGGATACCTTCCCCGCCCGGCGTGTCACACACGGTCACGGGCGATCCGGGAGGCCAGGCTTCCCAGTCCCTCCAGGACGTGGGCGGGCGCGTCGAGCCCGTCCAGGCGCGTCCGGCCCTGTTCGGCGAGCTCACGGCACCTGGCTCCGACCAGGTCGCGCGCGCCGAGGCGGTCCAGCGCGTCGGCCGCCTCCGCGGGGTCCACTTCCTCGCCGGGCAGGCCGATCCGGTCGAGCAGCCGCAGCGCGGCGTCGTCCCCGCGCTCGCGGGCCAGGCGGGTGCCGGTCACGAGAAGCAGCGTGCACTTGCCCTCGCGGATGTCCTCGCCCACGGGCTTGCCGGTCCGGGAACTGTCCCCGTAGACGCCGAGCAGGTCGTCCCTGAGCTGGAAGGCGATGCCCACGTCCCTGCCGTAGCCGCGCAGGGCCCCCACCGCCGCCGGGTCGGCCCCGGCCATCGCCGCGCCCAAGTGCAGGGGGCGTTCGACGCTGTAGGAGGCCGTCTTGAGGAGGTCCACGCGCAGGGCGGCCTCCTCCGAGCGCTCCCGGCGCGCCTGGGCGCGCACGTCGAGGAACTGCCCGGCCATGATCTCGGTGCGCAGGTCACGCCACACGGCCCGGGCCCGGCCCGGCTCGGGCACGCCCGGCAGTGCCTCGTTGAGCATGTCGTCGGCCCAGACCAGTGCCAGGTCACCCACGAGGACGGCCAGCGCCTCCCCGTACCGGCGGGAGTCGCCTACGTGGCCGTCCCGCTCGTGTTGGAGGGCGTGCGCGGCGTGCACCGAGGGGCGGCCCCGGCGGGTCGGCGAGCCGTCCATGACGTCGTCGTGGACGAGCGCGCAGGTCTGGACGAGTTCGACCGCGGCGCAGGCCTGGCGGGCGGCGCGGGCCGTCTCCCCCGAGGGGGTGCCTCCGCCCGCGAGCCAACCCCACCAGGCGAGCAGGGGCCGCATACGCTTGCCGCCGTCCAGGGTGAAGCGGACGGTCGTGCCGGCCAGGTCCCGGCCGAACTCTCCGTCGAGGTCCTCCGAGTCGCGGAGCCTGCGCTCCAGGTACTCCTTGAGCGCTCCCTCCAGGGCGGAGCGCTCGTCGGCGACTCCGGCCTCCGGCGGGCGCGGGTGCCTGTGGGTGTTCAAGATGGGATTGACGGTGTCCTCCCCGGGTAGCATCCGGACAATGCAACTCGGTTTCCATGAATCTTGGCAACCGAACTACTTCCCCCTCTGCGAGGGTCAAACCCTTCTCCGGTGGAGGGGTGCGCCTCCCTGGGAGGGTTCGTGCGTCCCGGTGGCGCTTAGAATTCCAGGAACGGCCGGAGCCACCGGCCACGAACGCGAGAGAGGAACCATGGACACCGCGTCGGCCGCATCCTCTCCCACCGGCTTCGAAGGGTCCGGAACCGCGGATCCCGAGGTCAGGTCGCGGGCCGAACTCTACGACGCGTTGCAGACCGACGGGCAGCGACTCGCCGTACGGCTCATCCGCATGCTGCACCGGATGGCGGAGCACTCGGGGATGAACCCGACAGACTTCCAGTGCTACACGCTGCTGCGCGTGGGCGGTTCCATGACGCCGGGCGAGATCGCCGACAGCCTGTGCCTGTCCACCGGTTCGGTGACCGGGGTGATCGACCGCCTGGAGGCGCACGGCCTGGCCGAGCGCACCCGCCACCCCGAGGACCGGCGCAAGGTCGCCGTCCGGCTGACCGATGACGCCGCGCGGCTGGGCCCCGCCACCGCGCCCGGTATGCGCGAGGCGATGACGGCCGCGCACACCGACTACTCGCTGGAGGAGCTGGCCACGATCACGGACTGGCTGGACCGGATCGGCACGGCTCTGGACCGGCTGTCCGCCAAGACGGAGCCGTGAGTCCGAAGAGGCGGTGGTCGCGGCCGTGAGCACGGCACCCGCAGGGGACGAGCGGAAAGGGGTGACTTCCCTTACCCCGATAAGTGGGGACATATGCGGTCATGTGTCCGGTCAGGGCCCATAGCACCGCAAGGGATGTTTCACCGTCCGTAGGACAACACTCCACGATTGTGCAGTTGCTTCACGAAAAGGCTTCTGGCGTCTACCATCCCACGGGACATGTCCGTGGGCCGGTGCCAGCACCGGCCCGTCATCCCCCGACCAGGGACAGCGACCCTCCGGGGCTGGGAAGGAGCCAGCATCTCATCCCTACGCGAGTACATCCGAGAACACACCAACCCCACGGTCTTCGGGGTTTCCGGGGTCGTGATCCTCACCTTCGTCATCGTCGGCATCGTGGCCACCGAGCCGATGCTGAACGCGGCCACCGCCACGCGCGACTGGATCGGCGAGAAGCTGGGCTGGGTCTACGTCCTGTCCACCACCTTCTTCCTGGTGATGGCGGTCTTCCTCATGCTGAGCCGGTTCGGGAAGATCCGGCTGGGCCCGGCCGACTCAAGACCCGAGTTCGGGACACTGGCCTGGTTCGCCATGCTGTTCACCACCGGCATGGGTATCGGTCTGGTGTTCTGGGGAGTGTCGGAGCCCATCCACCACCTGACCTCGCCGCGCTCGGCCGAGTTCGTCACCCCCGAGGGTGAACCGCCCCCGCCCGAAGCGGCGGGCGAGGCCCTGGCCCTGAGCTACTTCCACTGGAGCTTCCACCCCTGGGCCATCTACATCGCGCTCGGCCTGTCGCTGGGCTACTTCGCCTTCCGCAAGGGCCTGCCCCTGCGCCCCGCCTCCGCCCTCTACCCCCTCCTGGGCGACAGGGCCTTCGGCTGGCCCGGGAACGTCGTGGACATCCTCGCCATCTTCGGCACGATCTTCGGGCTGGCCACCTCACTGGGCCTGGGCACCCTCCAGATCAACGGCGGGCTCAACCACGTCTTCGGCATCCCCTCGAACTCCACCGTGCAGTCGCTCATCATCATCTTCATCACCGCGATCGCGCTGCTCAGCGTGCTCTCGGGCATCGACAAGGGCATCCGCCGACTGTCGATGATCAACCTGTGGCTGGCCTTCCTGCTGCTGGTGGTCGTCTTCGCGCTCGGCCCCAAGCTGTGGATCGCCAGCATCATGACCACGGGCGCGGGCGAGTACCTGGGCAACATCGTCGAGTGGAGCCTGGCCTTCCCGAGCCCGCTCGTCGACGAGACGGCGGCGGCCTGGACCACCGCGTGGCCCATCTTCTACTGGGGCTGGTGGATCTCCTGGGCCCCGTTCGTGGGCATCTTCCTGGCCCGGATCTCCTACGGCCGCACCATCCGCGAGTTCGTCATCGGAGCGCTCTTCGCCCCCGTCGCCGTTTCCATCCTGTGGTTCGGGGTGTTCGGCGGCTCCGGCCTGTACTACGAGCTGTTCGGGGACGCCGGACTGAGCGCGCTGAGCGAGGAGGACCGGTCCTTCCGCCTCCTGGAACTGCTGCCCGGGGGACCGCTCATCGGCGGCATCATCTCCGTGCTGCTGATCATCGTGGTGGCGGTCTTCTTCATCACCTCCTCCGACTCCGGCTCCCTGGTGGTGGACACGCTCGCCAGCGGCGGGAGCCTCAAGCCGGTCAAGGCCCATCGAGCCTTCTGGGCGATCAGCGAGGGCGCGGTCACCCTGATCCTGCTGGTACTGGGCGGGGAGAACGCGCTGTCGGCGCTCCAGGCCGCGTCGGTGGTCACCGGGCTGCCCTTCGCTATCATCCTGCTACTCATGGTCTGGGGCCTGATGAAGGCGCTGTCGGAGGAACCCAGGCCCGGAGGCCCCAGGGAGCAGCGCGCCGAGGACCGGCCCCGGTCCGACCGCTCCCCGGAGAAGCAGGCGCGCGACTAGCTCCCGTCAGCACGAGGAAAGGAGGCCGCCGTGGCGCCGAAGAAGTTCCAGAACCCCTTCCACGGTGTGGTGGACATGATCACCGAGATGAACCGCATCTCCGACAGCATGTCCTCGATGGAGACCGGCAACGCCGGTGAGCGCGAGCGCGGGCACGCCGACGCGTGGAGCCCGCCCACCGACATCCTCGCCCGGGGCAACGACCTGATCGTCCGCTGCGAGGCACCCGGGGTCCAGGAGCAGGACGTGGCCGTGAGCCTGAACAACGGCATCCTCACCATCAGCGGCGAACGCCGACGCGACGGGGACGACGTCATCTACTACTCCTCCGAGAGGTTCATGGGCACGTTCCGCCGGGAGATCAGCCTCCCGGAGGCCGTGGACGAGGAGGACATCGAGGCCAGCTACGGCGAGGGGCTGCTGGAGGTGGTGGTGCACGGCGCCGCCAACGCCCGCGGGCCCAAGCGCATCGCCGTCCGCAAGCGGACGCCGAAGAGGTCCTAACCATCCCCGACGGGGCGGGTCCGGCACGGCCGGGCCCGCCCCGTCGGCGTGCGCCGACCGTTTGTGGCGCAGGGCACCCGGACGCCGGGAACCGGACGGCCCCGCGATCCGACCCGTAGGGGGAACGGCCGCGAGAACGCGGCTCGTACCCCCGGAGGGAACATGGACCGCATCCACACCAGCCGTACCGCATGGGCCGCCTCACTGCTCTGCCTCGGCCTCGCCCTCACCGCCTGCGGCGGGGCGGAGGAGCAGGGCGCCGCCCCTGCGGAGGAGGCCGCCGACAGCGCTGCGACCGCCGCCGACGCCTTCTCCGTGACCGACCCCTGGATCAAGGCCGTCACCGCCGAGGAGGGGATGACCGGCGTCTTCGGCGTGCTGGCCAACGGCTCCGACGAGGAGATCACCGTCGTCTCGGCCGACTACGACGCGGCCGGGCTGGTCGAACTGCACGAAGTCGTCTCCGAGGGGACCGACGCCACCATGCGCGAGAAGGAGGGCGGGTTCTCGATCCCCGCCGGGGGCAGCGCCGCTTTGGAGCCCGGCGGCGACCACATCATGCTCATGGAGCTGGCCGAGGACCTCCGACCGGGAGCCGAGGCGATCGTCACCGTGGAGTTCTCCGACGGCTCCACCACCGAGTTCACCGCCCCGATCAAGGACTACGCCGGGGCCAACGAGGAGTACGAGGGCGGCCACGGCGAGGGGCACGGCGACGGGGAGCACGGCTCCGGGGCAGAGGACGGGGGCGGCGAGGCCCACGGGGACGAAGGGCACGGGGACCACTGATGGGCGGCGAGTCCCGGCTCAGCCGCAGAGGACTGCTCCTGGGCGGCGCGGCGGCCGGTGCCGGGGCCGCCGGGGGCGCGCTCGCCCACCGGTGGGCCGCGGAACCCGCCGCGGCCCCCCAGGCGCCCCCGCTCAACGGCACGCTGACCGTGCCGTTCCACGGCGTACGGCAGGCGGGCGTGGAGACCCCGCCCCAGACGCACGGCACCTTCGTCGCGCTGGACCTGGAACCGGGGACGGACGCGGACGCGGTCGGCCGGCTCCTGCGGCTGCTCAGCGACGACGCGGCCCGCCTGTCCCGGGGCGAGCCCGCCCTGGCCGACACCGAGCCCGAACTCGCCCTGGTCCCGGCCCGGCTCACCACCACGTTCGGGTTCGGGCGGGGTCTGGTGGAGCGGGTGGACCCCGACGCGGTGCCGGACTGGCTCGGACCCCTGCCCGAGTTCGGGCACGACCGGCTCGACCCGGCCTGGGGCGAGGCGGACCTGCTGCTCCAGGTGTGCGCGGACGACCCCGTGACCGTCTCCCACGCGGTGCGGATGATGCTCAAGGACGCGCGGGCCTTCGCCCGGGCGCGGTGGACGCAGAGCGGGTTCCGCCGGGCCCACGGCTTCCAGCCCGAGGGCACCAGCATGCGCAACCTGATGGGGCAGGTGGACGGGACGGTCAACCCGGCGCCGGGAACCGGGGACTTCGACCGGCTGGTCTGGGGCGGGAACCCGCCGCAGTGGCTCAAGGGGGGCACGAGCCTGGTGCTGCGCCGCATCGCCACCCACCTGGACACCTGGGACGAGCTGGACCGGCCCGCCCGGGAGGCGGTCATCGGCCGCCGCCTGGACAACGGCGCGCCGCTGACCGGTGCCGAGGAGCACGACGAGGCGGACCTGGAGGCCACGGACGCCTCCGGGCTGACCGTCATCGCGGACTTCGCGCACATCAGACGGGCCCGCACCGACGACCCGGACCAGCGGATCTTCCGACGCGCCTACAACTACGACGAGCGCGGCTCGGGCGGTGAGGAGGCGGGGCTGCTGTTCGCCTCCTTCCAGGCCGACCCGCTGCGCCAGTTCGTGCCCATCCAGCGGAGCCTGGACGAGCTGGACCTGCTCAACGAGTGGGTGACCGCCGTGGGCTCGGCCGTGTTCGCCGTCCCGCCGGGCTGCGCGGAGGGAGGGTACGTGGGGCAGACCCTGCTGGAGGGGTGAGGCGCCCCGGGCCCCGGGACGCGGGGCCCTGCGGAGGGACCGCCGAGCAGGCGGACGGGGCGGGAGGCCCCGGCCCCGGAGGCCGCGTCCGGTCTCCGGGGCCGTACGGGGGCGCTTCGGCGCGGACGACCGCTCGGCCCACCCCCCTGGGCGGGGGCCGGGGACAAGTGCGACGATGAACCCATGACGGAGCGGACACCCCTGCGCGCGGCCCGCGCCGGGGTGTTCGCCTCGGTGTGCTCCGCCGTGTCCGTAGGCGGCCACGCGCTGTCCTCCGAGCACGCCGTCCCCTTGGGCGGGCTGCTCGTCGGCGCCGCCCTGGTCTACGCCTTCGCGTGGGCCGCGACCGGCCGCGAGCGCGGACTCGGCGCGATAGCCGGATGGATGGCGTGGGGCCAACTGGCCCTGCACCTGGTCTTCTCCACGGCCCAGGCGGCGGGCGCCCACGGCGCCCACGCGGCCGATCCCGCCGCCGTCGAGGCCGCCTCGGGCGGCGCCCGGATGCTCGTCGCCCACCTCGTGGCGGGCGCCGTGTGCGCCTGGTGGCTGCGCCAGGGCGAGGCGGCGCTCTTCGCCTACCTGCGCCTGGCCGCCGCCGCGCTGCTGCCCGTCCTGGCGCTCACGGTCCCGCGGCTGGTGCCTGAGCGGGTGCCCTCGGCCCCGCTCCCCGAGCCCGGTACGCCCGCCCCGGCAGCACCCTACCTACGGCACAGCCTGGTCCTACGGGGGCCGCCCGCGGCGTAGGCCGTGTTCGACCGCGCCCTCGGCCGCCGCGCGGCGGCCGGCGTCCGCGAACACGCGCCGGGCCGCTGACCCGGCCCCTGCCCGCACCCGCGCCACCAGTGCGCCTTGCGCCCCGACGAGCGCGCTGCGCGGGGGACGGTTCCGAGCCGTCCTCGCACCGCGCCGCGTCCCCCCGAGGAAAGGCCGCGCGGTCCCGGCTCCGTCCGGGCGGACACGGGTGTCCGGGTCAGCGCCTTCACGCCGCGTCCTCCGCCCCGCCGCGCCTCCGCGCGTGCGTCCGGAGGCGTGTCCGGTCCCCGCGTGCCCGGGACCGGTCCCCCGTCGGGGACCGGCCGCGCACGCTCCCGTCACCGCGCGCACCACCGCCCGAGGCCACCGGCCGACGGGCCGCTGGTGCACGCCGGAACCCGGAGCACCGATGCCCGCAGACACCGTCTTCCAGGAGCAGCGCCCGGCTCGGGCGCGCCGTTCCCGCCCCGACCGCCCGATCCGCCGTCCGCGGCGCGACCACCGCACCGACCCGCCGAGGTACCCCGAAGCGGACGAACCCGCCCGTTCGCAGGAGTCCCGGCAAGCGGAGGAACGCGGACGCGAACGGGACGGAGAACTCGACCGGCTGGCGCTCGCCGCCCGCGAGGGCTCGGCCGCCGCGCTCGACGCGTTCGTCCGGCGCACCCGTCCCGACGTCGCCCGCTACATCGCCCGCAGGGTCCACCCCGACCGCGTCGAGGAGCTGAGCCAGGAGACCTACCTGCGTGCCCTGCGCGGCCTGCCGCGCTTCGCCGGGCGCGCCCCCGCGAGGACCTGGCTGCTGGCCATCGCCCGCAACACGGTCGCCGACCGCTACCGCCGCGACGCGGCCCGCCCCGACTGCGTACACCCCGCCGACTGGGACCTGCTGCCCGGCCCGACCGTCCGGTTCGACGAGCACGTGGCCCTGCTGTGCCTGCTGGACGGCCTCACGGCCGAACGGCGGCAGGCGTTCGTACTCACCCAGGTGGAGGGCCTGTCCTACGCCGAGGCCGCCCGGCTGGCCGACGTGCCCGTGGGCACGATCCGTTCGCGGGTCGCCCGGGCCCGCGGGGACCTGGTGCGCGGGCTCACCGCCTGAGGGCGGAACGCGACGGCCCCGGGCCGCTCCGCGTGCGCGGAGCGGCCCGGGGCCGTGTACGTCTCGGCGGCGCCGTTCCCTGCCAGCCGGTCAGAAGACCCGGTCGGCCGCGTAGGGGCCGATCACGGCCAGCGCGCGCGGCCTCGACAGCAGGTCGGCGGCCACCTCGGCCACCTCCGCGCCGGTGACCGCGTCGAACAGCGCCAGGCTCTCGTCGATCGAGTGGTGTCCGGGCCGGTTCAGCTCGTGCGAGAGCAGCCGCCCCATCCGCGCGTTGGTGCCCTCGCTGCCCAACACCAGCGAGCCCTGGATCTGGCCCTTGGCGCGGGTCAGTTCCTCCTCGGTGATGCCCGAGGCGGCCACCTTCGCCAGCTCCTCGCGGCACACCGCGATGACCTCGTCGGCCTTCTCCGGCAGGCAGCCCGCGTAGATCTGGAAGCTGCCGGTGTCGGCGTAGTCGGCGTTGTAGGCGTGCACCGCGTAGGCCAGACCCCGCTTCTCGCGCACCTCCTGGAACAGGCGCGAGGACATCCCCCCGCCCAGGGCGGCGCTGAGCAGCCGCAGCGCGTACCACCGCGGGTCGGTGCGGCAGAGCCCCTCCGACCCCAGGATGATGTGCGCCTGCTCGGTCTCGCGCGACTGCACGACCGTGCCGCCGTAGGTGGCGACCGGCGAGCCGCCGATGCGGGGGCGCGCGGGTCGGGCGTCCCCGGCGGCGGCCGAGTGCCCGGCGAACAGAGCCCGGACCCGCTCCACCACCAGGTCGTGGTCCAGGCTGCCCGCGGCGGTCACGATCAACTCGCCGGGCACGTAGGCGTCGCGGTACTGCTCGGCGATGCGGTCGCGGGAGAGCGCCTCGATGGTGTCGGCAGTGCCCAGGATCGGTCGGCCCAGCGGCGAGTCGCCGAAGAAGTGCGCGGCGAAGACGTCGTCCACCAGGTCGGCGGGCTCGTCCTCGTACATGGCGATCTCCTCCAGGATCACGCCCCGCTCGGTCTCCACCTCGCCCTCGTCGAGCACCGAGTTCGCCACCATGTCACCGATGACGTCGACGGCCAGCGGCAGGTCGCGGTCGAGCACCTTCGCGTAGTAGCAGGTGTGCTCCTTGGTGGTGTACGCGTTGTGGTCGGCGCCCACACCGTCCAGCAGCGCGGAGATCTCCAGCGCCGAGCGCTCCTTGGTCCCCTTGAACAGCAAGTGCTCCAGGAAGTGCGCCGAGCCCGCGTGCGCGGAGTCCTCGTCACGGGAGCCCGTAGTCGCCGAGATCCCGAACGCGGCGGAGCGCACACCCGGCACGGCCTCGGTGACCACGCGCAGGCCGCCCGGCAGCACCGTGCGGCGCACCAGTCCGGTACCGCCGTCCGGCTCCAGCAGCGTCACGGTCGTGTCCGGGTCCTGCTCGGCGGCGATGGGGACAGAACTCATGGATCCTTCTTCTTCGTCGGGACGTCGGTGGCCGGTCCACCCGGCGGTTCCGGCCGAGGATACGCGCCGGGGCGGCCGCACCCAAGGTGCGACCGCCCCGGCGTCAGTCAGGATCAGGTGTTCTCCGAACGCCCGCCCGAGCTGCGGCGGCGGCGACGGCGCGGGGCCTCCCCGCCGTTCTTGTCGCCGTCCTCCTCCTCGGCCGGGGAGCCCTCGTCCTCGGCGGCGGGGGCGGCCTGGGCAGACTCGGCCTCCACCACCTCGACCGGGACCAGCGACAGCTTGCCGCGGTCGTCGATCTCGCGGATCTCGACCTGGATCTTCTCGCCGATACTGATCACGTCGTCGAGGTTCTCGATCCGCTTGCCGCCGTGCAGCTTGCGGATCTGCGAGATGTGCAGCAGGCCGTCCTTGCCGGGCAGCAGCGACACGAACGCGCCGAACGTGGTCGTCTTGACGACGGTGCCCAGGTAGCGGTCGCCGACCTCGGGCATCGTCGGGTTCGCGATCTGGTTGATCGTGTCCCGCGCGGCCTCGGCCGAGGGGCCGTCGGTGGCGCCGATGTAGATCGTGCCGTCGTCCTCGATGGTGATCTCGGCGCCGGTGTCGTCCTGGATCGAGTTGATCATCTTGCCCTTGGGGCCGATGACCTCGCCGATCTTCTCCACCGGGACCTTGACGGTGAGGATGCGCGGAGCGTTCGGGCTCATCTCGGCCGGACGCTCGATGGCCTCCTGCATGACGTCGAGGATGGCCAGGCGCGCGCCGCGGGCCTGCTGGAGCGCGAGCGCCAGCTGCTCGGCGGGGATGCCGTCGAGCTTGGTGTCCAACTGCAGGGCCGTGATGAGCTCACGGGTACCGGCGACCTTGAAGTCCATGTCGCCGAACGCGTCCTCGGCGCCCAGGATGTCGGTGAGGGTGACGAACTCGTCGCCCTCGCTGATCAGGCCCATGGCGATGCCCGACACCATCTCCTTGAGGGGCACGCCGGCCGCCATCAGGGACATGGTGGAGGCGCAGACCGAGCCCATCGAGGTGGAGCCGTTGGAGCCCAGTGCCTCCGACACCTGACGGATGGCGTAGGGGAACTCCTCGCGGGCGGGCAGGACCGGGAGCAGGGCGCGCTCGGCGAGGGCGCCGTGCCCGATCTCGCGCCGCTTGGGCGAGCCCACCCTGCCGGTCTCACCGGTGGAGTAGGGCGGGAAGTTGTAGTTGTGCATGTAGCGCTTGGTCTTGTCCGGGTTGAGCGTGTCAACCGTCTGCTCCATGCGCAGCATGTTGAGCGTGGTGACACCCATGATCTGGGTCTCGCCTCGCTCGAAGAGCGCCGAGCCGTGCACCCGCGGCAGGATGCCGACCTCGGCGCTCAACTGGCGGATGTCCTTGGGGCCGCGGCCGTCGATACGGATCCCGTCGCGCAGCACGCGCTCGCGCATGAGCTGCTTGCTCAGGGAGCGGAAGGCTGCGCCGATCTCCTTCTCGCGGCCCTCGAAGTCCTCGGCGAGCTTCTCGGCGGCCGAGGCCTTGACCCGGTCCAGCTCGGCCTCGCGGTCCTGCTTGTCCGCGATGGTCAGCGCCTTGGACAGC
This sequence comes from Nocardiopsis sp. RV163, assembly GCF_001029525.1. Classification (NCBI taxonomy): domain Bacteria; kingdom Bacillati; phylum Actinomycetota; class Actinomycetes; order Streptosporangiales; family Nocardiopsidaceae; genus Nocardiopsis; species Nocardiopsis sp. RV163. The sequence goes on from NZ_LEKI01000074.1 coordinate 16,580, forward strand.
TCCTCGCGGACGGCTCCCTCGACGGCGGCGTACGCGTCGTCCTCGTAGTCGAGGAAGATCGGGAACTCGCCCTGCTCGCGGCTGGTCTGGTCGGCGACGGCCTGCTGGGCCTTGCACAGGACCTTGATGAAGGGCTTGGCGGCCTCCAGGCCCTCGGCGACGGTCTGCTCGTTGGGGCCGACGGCCCCCTCGGCGACCAGCTTGAGGGTGCGGACCGTGGACTCGGCCTCCACCATCATGATGGCGACGTCGCCGTCGGCCAGGACGCGGCCGGCGACCACCATGTCGAAGGTGGCGTTCTCCAGCTCGGCGTGGGTCGGGAAGCCCACCCACTGGCCGTCGATGAGGGCGACGCGCACGCCGCCGATCGGGCCGGAGAAAGGCAGCCCGGCGATCTGGGTGGACATCGAGGCCGCGTTGATGGCGACGACGTCGTACAGGTGCTCGGGGTGCAGGGCCAGGATCGTCTCGACGATCTGGATCTCGTTGCGCAGGCCCTTCCTGAACGACGGGCGCAGCGGCCGGTCGATCAGGCGGCAGGTGAGGATGGCGTCCTCGGAGGGACGGCCCTCACGCCGGAAGAAGGAGCCGGGGATGCGGCCCGCGGCGTACATGCGTTCCTCGACGTCCACCGTCAGGGGGAAGAAGTCGAGGTTGTCCTTGGGGCGCTTCGAGGCGGTGGTGGCGGACAGGACGACGGTCTCGTCGTCCAGGTACACCGTGGCCGACCCGGCGGCCTGGCGGGCCAGGCGGCCGGTCTCGAAGCGGATGGTACGGGTGCCGAAGGAGCCGTTGTCGATGACGGCTTCGGCCGAGTACACGCCCTCCATGGGCGACCTCCTACTACACGTGTTCGCGTTCGTGGCGCCGGACACGGAAGGCGTGCCGGCGCTGGTGATTCGTTTCCCGCGTCCGTGCCCCGGAGTTGATGACGGCCGGTCATCGATCGAAGCCCACGGCAAGCCCTGAGGGAATGTCCGGGGACCACTACCGAGGACCGGCCCCGACTCTGCGCCGGGGTGGGGAGCGGGTGGTTCTCACTGTGGAATTGGGGTGGACGGCGGTGTTCGACCACCGTCGCGTCACACCTTACTAACAAAGCGGGAGCGGCCGAAGCCACTCCCGCCGACAACCTAGCGGCGCAGACCCAGGCGCTCGATGAGCGAGCGGTAGCGGGTGATGTCCTGCTTGGCGACGTACTTGAGCAGACGGCGGCGGCGACCGACCATCAGCAGCAGACCGCGGCGGCTGTGGTGGTCGTGCTTGTGGCCCTTGAGGTGCTCGGTCAGCTCGGTGATGCGGTGCGTGAGCAGCGCGACCTGGACCTCGGGGGAACCGGTGTCACCCTCGCCGGTGGCGTACTCGGCGATGATCTTCTCTTTGGTGGCGGTGTCGATCGACACGTCGCTCCTTCACTGGAAAGTCGGTACGCGGTGTGGAACCCGGTAAGCGACCGGGAACAGACGCGGTGACCGCGCGTACGAACAGTCACCGTCGCGTGTGGTGCGCGCGGCCCGCCGCCGACGGCGTGGGTGCGCCGCGCTCCCCCGGAAACGGTACGCGCGGAGGCGGCCGGCCGTGGGCACACGTGGACAGCGACCACCCTACCGCAGACCACGGGGTGGCGGGCCGCGGCCGCCTACTCAGCGCTCAGGAGGTCGCGGCACAGGTCCACGTCCACACGCATACGCGCGATGAGGTCGTCGATGTTTTCGAAGCGCACCTGACCTCGGATGCGCACAGTGAAGTCCACCGTCATGCGCAGCCCGTACAGGTCCAGGTCCTCGCGGTCCAGGGCGTAGGCCTCCACGGTGCGCTCGGCGCCGTCGAACGTGGGGTTGGTGCCCACGGAGATGGCGGCCGGCCAGCGCGACTCCTCCCCTGGGACCTCGACGGCGCGGTCGAGCCAGCCCGCGTAGACGCCGTCGCCGGGGACGGCGGTGTCGGGGAGCAGGTCCATGTTGGCGGTGGGGAAGCCCAGCAGCTCGCGGCCGCGGGCGGCACCATGCACGACCTCGCCCCCGACCCGGTGCGGGCGGCCCAGCAGCTCGGCGGCCCCGGCCACGTCGCCCTCGGCGAGCAGCCCGCGCACGCGCGTGGAGGTGATGGTGTCGCCGTCCGCGACCAGGGCGACCCCGTCGGCGGTGAAGCCGTACTCGGCGCCCAGCGCGCCCAGCGCGGCGACGTCGCCCGCGGCGCGGTGGCCGAAGCGGAAGTCCTCGCCCACGACCACGGCCGCGGCGTGCAGGCGGTCGACCAGGACGCGCTGGACGAACTCCTCCGGGGTCAGGGAGGACAGGTCCTTGGTGAAGGGCAGGACGCACACGGCGTCGGCGCCGTACTCAGTCAGCAGCTCCACCCGCCGCTCCAGGGGGGTGAGCACAGGCGGGGTGGTGCCGCGCAGCACCGTCTGCGGGTGGGGGTCGAAGGTCACCACGGTGACGGGGAGGCCGAGTCCGCGCCCGTGCCCGACCGCGGTCTCCAGGATGGCCTGGTGGCCACGGTGCACCCCGTCGAACACGCCGACCGCCACCACCGAGCGTCCCCACCCGGAGGGAACGCCCTCCAGCCCGTCCCATCGCCGCACGTCCGGCTCCCCTGCTCGTCGCTGCTCGTGGTCCGCGCGGAGCCCGTGGCGCCCAGCGCGCCCGGAACCCGCACGAACCAAGGGTGCCACGTCCGCGGGCCCCCCACTGACACGAGGGTCGTGTGGCCCAGCACACGCCGAGCCGCCGCTCCGGCGGATCCCGAAGGTCAGCGCCCGCCGGAGCAGCGGTAGGCGTCGGCCCGCCCCCGAATGTCGCAGACGACGATGACGTTCTCGTCGTCGTCTACGCCGAATCGGATTCTGTAAGTGGCACGGCGGGCGACCCAGTCCTGACCGTAGGGGGGATTGAGTCGTTTCCCCACTTTGCGAGGGTTCTCCCCGAGGTCTCCCCGGATCAGCTCCCATGCCGCCGCGGCCGCCTTGTCGGACAAAGTCTCGAACAGGGCACGGCGCGCGGTACGGGTCAGGACGATTTCGTACTGGTCGCTCACGTTCCCGTCTCCCGGCGCGCCCGTTCTCGCATGGGCTCGGCCATCTCGTCACCGGTTACCACGTCTGCGCGTTCGCACTCCTCCTTGGCCCGGGCCAGACTCGCCTGCTCCTCCGGACTGTCCAGAAGGGCGAAGGTCTCCGTCGTCGACTCGTAGTCGTCCACGGAGATCACCACGGCACTGGGCCTGCCGTTGCGGGTGATGGTGACGGCGCCGTGCGTTCTCTCCACCTCGTCGACGATCTTGGACAGGTTGTTTCTGGCCTCAGCCAGCGGAAGCATCGTCATGGCGTGGATTCCAGCCAATCGCCTCGCGGGTTGTACATCACTCACGCCAGCTCGCCCTCTTCCTGCGGCGGTTCCGGGAAGCCGCGTCGTCAGGGAGGAACTGGAGGACGCGGGGCTCCGCCGCGGCTGAGGCCCGGGCGCGCGCCCGGCCGCTGCGCCCCCGGCGGAGCCGGGTTGGCACACGTGCGCGGGGCGGTTACCGTGCACCGATGGCGATGATCGACACGGGTACGACCCGACTGGCGTACGACGAGGCCGGTTCCGGTCCCGCGATCGTTTTCGTGCACGCCGGTGTGGCCGACCGGCGCATGTGGGACCACCAGTTCACCGAGTTCGCCAAGACCCACCGGGTGGTCCGCTACGACTGGCGCGGCCGCGGCGGCTCCGCCGACCACGAGGGCCCCGTCGACCACCACGAGGACCTGCTGGCCCTCATGGACGCCCTGGAGATCGACCGGGCGACCCTGGTCGGCGCGTCCTTCGGGGGCGCCTACTGCGTGGACGCGGCGCTGGCCGCCCCGGAGCGGGTGGAGGCCCTGGCCCTGGTCTGTCCGGGGATGTCCGGGCACGAGTGGCCGGAGGTCTTCGTGCGCGAGGCGCGCAAGATGGTGCTGGGCGCCGTCCCCCACGAACGCCTGGAGGTGTACCGGGCGGGACGCGCCGATCCCGACCCCGGGGACGTGGCGGCGATGGCCGAGGCCCAGGCCCGGTTCATGGTGCTGGGCCCCGGGCGGGTGCCCGAGGACCTGCCGACGGAGGCCTGGGACCTGGTACTGCTCATGCTGCGCGAGATGTTCGCCCGCGAGTGGTCCGGGCCGGTCGCCGCCACCCGCTGGCCGGAGCGGCCCGCCAACGACCGTCTCGGCGAGATCGCCGTGCCGACGCTGGTGGTGAAGGGGCTGTCGGAAATCGCCCAGGTGCGGGGGGTCGCGGACCTGTACGCCGGGGGCGTGCCCGGGGCGCGGCTGCTGGAGATGCCCGACACCGGCCACCTGCCGTCCGTGGAGCGCCCCGGCGAGCTGACCTCGGCCCTCGCCCGGTTCCTGGGGACCGCCTGACCGGGCGGGGTCAGGCGGGTTCGAAGACCACCACGGGCTTCATGTGGTCGCGGCGGTTCTCCCCCAGGGCGACGACGCGGCCGTCCGGGGCGAAGAGGCCGACCGGGCCGCTTCCGGACCCGTCCGGGCCGATCCGGTTGCCGTGCCGGATCCGCCGCTCCTCGTCCTCGCTCAGGGCGCGCGCCGGGAAGGCCGCGGCCACGGCCTCGGCCAGCGGGACCTGTGTGAACTCCTCGGCCAGCTCGTCCAGCGTGCGCGCACGGGACAGGTCGTAGGGTCCCACCCTGGTGCGCCGCAGCGCCGTCAGGTGCCCGCCCACGCCCAGGTCGGCGCCCAGGTCACGGGCAAGCGAACGGATGTAGGTGCCGCTGGAGCAGGTGACGGCGGCGTCCACGTCCACGAACCCCCCGTCGGATTCGGAGACACGGCGCACGTCGGTGACCGTGAACTCCGAGACGGTGACCGTGCGGGCCTTGAGGGCCACCTCCTTGCCCTCACGCGCCGACTTGTAGGCACGCTTGCCGTCCACCTTGATCGCGCTGACCTGCGGCGGAACCTGTTCGATCCGACCCGTGAGCCTGCCGACGGCGGCTCGCACGGCCTCCTCGCCGACCCCGGAGGCGTCCGTGCGCACGAGGGGCTCGCCCTCCGCGTCGTCGGTGTTGGTCGTCAGGCCGAGCCGGATCGTCGCCTCGTAGACCTTCTCCGTCAGGGTCAGGTGGCCCAGGAGCTTGGTGCCCTTGTCGATGCCCAGCACCAGGACCCCGGTGGCCATCGGGTCCAGGGTGCCCGCGTGGCCGACCCTGCGGGTGCGCGCGAGCCCGCGCGTTTTGGCGACCACGTCGTGCGAGGTCCAGTCGGCGGGCTTGTCGACGACCACGACGCCGCTCTCGGCCATGGTGCTCCCTCGTGGTGAAGGGCGGCGGCGCGGTCCGCGCCGCCGCCGGGGGTGTTACTCGTCCTCGTCACGCTCGTCCTCGCGGGGCGCCCGGTAGGGGTCGGCCTCGCCCGCGGGCTCGGCGCCGCTGGCCCTCGCGGCCAGCTCCGCGTCCGACTGGCGGGCCCTGAGCAGCAGTTCCTCGATGTGCTGGGCGTTCTCCTGCACCTCGTCGACGACGAAGGCCAGGCTCGGCGTGTGCCGGATACCGGTCTGGCGTCCCACCTCGCTGCGGATCACGCCCTTGGCGCTCTCCAGGGCGGCGGCGGAGGCGGCCTTCTCGTCCGGGGTGCCGAACACCGTGTAGTACACCGTGGCGTCCCGCAGGTCGGCGGTGATGCGCGCGTCGGTCACGGTGACGAATCCCAGGCGCGGGTCCTTGATGCGCCGGTCCAGCATCTCGGCGACGATGCGCTGGATGCGGTCGGCGATCTTGCGCGCGCGTGCGGCGTCAACCATCGTCAGTCTTCCTCTTCGTTGAAGAGCCGCTGCCTGGCGGAGAGCAGCTCCAGTTCGGGGCGGCCCGCGACGAAGCCCTCGCAGGAGTCCATCAGCTCCCGGGCGTGCGCCGCCGTCGGCGCGACCACGGCGACGCCGATCTTGGCCCGGCGGTACAGGTCCTGGTCGCCCGCCTCGGAGACCGAGACGGAGAACTTGCGGCGCAGTTCGGAGACGACGGGTCGGACCAGCGAACGCTTCTGTTTGAGCGAGTGGACGTCACCGAGAAGGACGTCCAGGGTCAGCGCCCCAACGTACAAGTGATCACCTGTGGTGTGTGGAGTCGTCGGCCGCTGTCGGCGGCGTGAAACACGGGGCCCCGGCCGCACGGCCGGGGCCCCGTCTGGTCATGCTCCGCGAGGATCAGTCGCGGGGCTTCTCCTGCATCTCGTACGTCTCGATGACGTCCTCGACACGCAGGTCGTTGTAGCCGACGCCGATACCGCACTCGAAGCCCTCGCGGACCTCGGTCGCGTCGTCCTTGAACCGGCGCAGGGAATCCACGTTGAGGTTCTCGGAGATGACGACCCCGTCGCGGATGAGCCGCGCCTTGGAGTTGCGGCGGATCAGGCCGCTGCGGACGATCGAACCGGCGATGTTGCCGATCCGCGGCACCTTGAAGACCTCGCGGATCTCCGCGCTGCCGAGCTGGACCTCTTCGTAGATCGGCTTGAGCAGACCCTTGACAGCGGCCTCGACCTCGTCGATCGCCTGGTAGATCACCGAGTAGTACCGGATGTCCACGCCCATGCGGTCGGCCAGCTCGCTGTTCTTGCCCTCGGGCCGAACGTTGAAGCCGACGATGATCGCCTCGGCGGAGGCCGCCAGGTTGATGTCGTTCTGCGTGATCGCACCGACACCGCGCCCGATGACCCGGATGCTCACCTCGTCGCCGCCGGCGTCGATCTTGAGCAGGGACTCCTCCAGCGCCTCGACGGAACCGGACATGTCGCCCTTGATGAGGAGGAGCAGCTCGGAGCGCTCGCCCTCCTTCAGGGCGTTCTGCCAGTTGTCGAGGGTGACCCGGCGGGCCGAGCGCGCCTGCTGGGCGAAGCGCTCGCGCGCCTCGCGCTGCTGGGCGATCTGCCGCGCCACCCGGTCGTCCTTGACGACCAGGAAGTTGTCACCGGCGCTGGGAACGTTGGTCAGACCCAGCACCTGCACCGGACGGGACGGCTCGGCGCTCTGCACGTTCTGGCCGTGCTCGTCGAGCATGGCGCGGACGCGGCCGAAGGCGTCGCCGCAGACGATCGAGTCGCCGACGTTGAGCGTGCCGCGCTGGACGAGCACCGTGGCCATGGAACCGCGACCGCGGTCCAGGTAGGCCTCGATGGCCAGGCCCTGCGCGTCCATCTCCGGGTTGGCCTGGAGATCGAGCGCGGCGTCGGAGGTCAGCACGATCGACTCGAGCAGGGCGTCGAGGTTGTCGCCCTTGAGCGCGGAGATGTCCACGAACTGGACGTCGCCGCCGTACTCCTCGGCCACCAGGCCGTACTCGGTGAGCTGCGCGCGGACCCGCTGCGGGTCGGCGCCCTCGACGTCGATCTTGTTGACCGCGACCACGATCGGCACCTCGGCCGCCTTGGCGTGGTCGATGGCCTCCGCCGTCTGCGGCTTGACGCCGTCGTCGGCCGCCACGACCAGCACCGCGATGTCGGTGACCTTCGCACCGCGGGCACGCATGGCGGTGAACGCCTCGTGACCCGGGGTGTCGATGAAGGTGATCTTGCGCTCTTCGCCGTCCACCTCGGTGGCGACCTGGTAGGCACCGATGTGCTGGGTGATACCGCCGGCCTCGCCGCTGACGACGTTGGTCTTGCGGATGGTGTCCAGCAGTCGGGTCTTACCGTGGTCGACGTGACCCATGACGGTGACCACCGGCGGACGCGGACGCAGGTCCTCCGCGGTGCCCTCGTTCTCACCGAACTCGATGGAGAAGGACTCCAGCAGCTCGCGGTCCTCGTCCTCCGGGCTGACGACCTCGATCCTGTACTTGAGCTCCTCGCCCAGCAGCATCAGGGTCTCGTCCGGAAGGGACTGGGTCGCGGTGACCATCTCACCCAGGTGCATCATCACCTGGACGAGCGACGCCGGGTTGACGTCGATCTTGTCACCGAAGTCCGACAGCGAGGCGCCGCGGGACAGGCGGATGGTCTGGTTGTTGCCGCTCGGGATCTTGACGCCGCCGAACGACGGGGCCTGGAAGTCGTGGAACTCCTGGCGCCGCTGCTTCTTGGACTTGCGGGCACGTCCGGGACGGCCGCCGGGGCGTCCGAACGCACCGGCCGTACCGCCGCCGCGACCGCGGCCGCCGGGACGGCCGCCGAAGCCGCCGGGACGACCGCCGCCGCCACCGACACCGCCGGGACGCGGACCGGAACCCGCGGGGGCTCCCCCGCGGGTTCCGGTCCGCGTCCCGGCGGTGTCGGTGGCGGCGG
>NZ_LEKI01000075.1:0-24779 GCF_001029525.1 Nocardiopsis sp. RV163
CGACCCGTACCGACCGCCGCCGGGTCAGCGGTCCCGCCCCCGTGCGCGGGCGCCGGACCCGCCACGACCACGGCTCGGGTGAGCAGGTGCGGGTGTTTAGCCCTCCCCCCGCGGGTTACGCGCCGGAGCTGCGGCTCCCCGGACTCCCGCTTCCCGGTCCCGCGCGCCGTGTCGGCTTCCGGGAGCCCCACGACTGTCACAGACTGTGACGAGTCCCCGGCGCGGTGCGCCGGGCGGGCCGCGTGGACGGCGGCGCGCAGGACACCGACCCACACAAGAGGAAGGGCACTGCCGGTGGAGGCCACGATCACACTGCACGTCGACGGGGACAAACGCGAGCTCACCGTCGACACGCGCACCACCCTGCTGGACGCGCTGCGCGACCGGCTGGGCGTCACCTCGCCCAAGAAGGGCTGCGACCACGGCCAGTGCGGGGCCTGCACGGTCCTGCTGGAGGGCCGCCGCGTCGTGTCCTGCCTGACCTTCGCGGTCGCGCACGACGGCGCCGGTGTCACCACCGCCGCCGGACTCGCCGGGGAGGGGCGGTTGCACCCCGTCGCCCGCGCCTTCGTAGAGAACGACGCCTTCCAGTGCGGCTACTGCACGCCCGGCCAGGTCTGCTCGGCCGTGGGCATGCTGGAGGAGGCCGCCGCCGGCTGGCCCAGCCACGTCACCGAGGACCTCCAAGCGCGGGTCGGCCTCGACGACGACGAGATCCGCGAGCGCATGAGCGGCAACCTGTGCCGCTGCGGCGCCTACGTCAACATCGTCGCCGCGATCCGGGAGGCCGCGCAGTGAAGCCCTTCCACTACACCCGCCCCGCCGGGGCCGCCGAGGCGGTCACCGCGGTCGCGGGCGACCCCGGCGCCTCCTACATCGGCGGGGGCACCAACCTGGTCGACCACATGAAGCTCGGCGTCGCCGAGCCCACCTCCCTCGTGGACGTGCGCGACCTGCTCAGCCACCGGGTCGAGGAACTGCCCGACGGCGGCCTGCGCGTGGGCGCCGCCGTGCCCAACAGCGACCTGGCCGCCCACCCCGGCGTCCGCCGCGACTACCCCGTGCTCTCCCAGGCCCTGCTGGCGGGTGCCTCCGGCCAGCTCCGCAACGCCGCCACCACGGGCGGCAACCTCCTCCAGCGCACCCGGTGCGTGTACTTCCAGAACACCGCCATGCCCTGCAACAAGCGCGAACCCGGCACGGGCTGCTCGGCGATCGAGGGCTACGGCCGCTACAACGCCGTCCTGGGCGCCTCCGAGCACTGCGTGGCCACCCACCCCTCCGACCTGGCGGTCGCACTGACCGCTCTTGGCGCCCGGGTCCACGTGCTGGGACCCGCCGGGGAGCGCACCGTGGACATGCCCGGCCTGCACCGCCTCCCGGGGGACGAACCCCGGCGCGACACCGTCCTGGAACACGGCGACCTCATCACCGCCGTCGACCTGCCCCGCCTGCCCCCGGCCTCCCGTTCCGCCTACCGCAAGGTGCGCGACCGCGCCTCCTACGCCTTCGCCCTGGTGTCGGTGGCCGCGGCGCTGCGCGTGGTGGACGGCGCCGTCGAGGACGTGCGCGTGGCCTTCGGCGGTCTGGCGCACGCGCCCTGGCGGGCCAGCCGCGCCGAGGAGGCTCTGCGCGGGGGACCGGCCACCGAGGAGGCCTTCCGCGAGGCCGCCCGCGCGGAACTCGCCGACGCCGCCACCGGCCCGGACAACGCCTTCAAGGTCCCCATGGCCGTCAACACCCTGGCCGCGACCCTGCGCGGCCTGACCGCTGAGGAGGCGCGATGACCGGGACGCTGGACGCGCGGGCCATGGGTCGGCCGCTGACCCGCCTGGAGGGCGCCGACAAGGTCACCGGGCGGGCGCCCTACGCCTACGAGCACCCGCTCGCCGACCCCCTGTACCTGCACCCGGTGCTGTCCACCGTCGCGCGCGGGCGCGTCACCGCGGTCGACGCCTCCGCCGCCGAGGCGCTGTCCGGGGTGCGCGCCGTCCTGACCCCGGACAACGCCGAACGCCTCGCCGACACCGAGGACCGCGAGTTCGCGGTGCTCCAGTCCCGCGAGGTGTCCTTCCACGGCCAGTTCGTCGCCGCGGTCGTGGCCGACACCCCCGAGACCGCCCGCCAGGCGGCCGGACTCGTGAAGGTGGACTACGAGCGCTCCTCACACGACGTGGTGCTCACCGCCGACCACCGCGGCCTCTACCGGCCCGTGGGCGAGGACGACGAGGGCCCCGCCTCCGACGCCGAGCAGGGCGACCCCGACGCCGCCCTGGCCGCCGCCGAAATCGTGGTCGACCAGACCTACAGCACGCCCACCGAGCACAACAACCCCATGGAGCCGCACACCACCACGGCCCTGTGGGAGGAGGGCACCGGCGACCTCACCCTCTACGACTCCACCCAGGGCGTGCACCTGGTCCGCGCCTCCGTGGCCGGGGTGTTCGGGCTCGACCCCGAACGGGTCCGGGTGGTCGCGCCCCATGTGGGCGGCGGCTTCGGCTCCAAGGGTGAGGCACACGCGCACGACGTCCTCGCCGCGATGGCCGCCCGCGCCCTGCCCGGGCGGCCGGTCAAGTTCGCGCTGACCCGCCAGCAGATGTTCTGCCTGGTGGGCTACCGCACGCCCACCATCCAGCGGGTGCGCTTGGGCGCCGACCGCGACGGGCGCCTGTCCGCGGTCGTCCACGACTCGGTGGAGCAGACCGCCAGGATCAAGGAGTTCACCGAGAACAGCGCGATGTGCTCGCGGTGGATGTACGCCGCGCCCAACCGCCGCACCACCCACCGGACCGCGCCCCTGGACGTACCGGTCAACTTCTGGATGCGCGCCCCGGGCGAGGCGCCGGGCATGTACGCCGCCGAGGCCGCCATGGACGAACTCGCCCAGGCCTGCGGCGTCGACCCGATCGAGCTGCGCGTGCGCAACGAGCCCGAGACCGACCCCCAGAGCGGCTCCCCGTGGTCGGACCGGCGCCTGGTGCGCTGCCTGCGCGAGGGCGCCGAGCGCTTCGGCTGGCACGGGCGCGACCCCCGCCCCGGGGTCCGCCGGGAGGGGGACTGGCTGGTGGGCACCGGCGTGGCTTCGGCGAGCTACCCGCACCTGTTCAACCCCGGCTCGGTGGCCCGTGTCCGCTACGGCGGGGACGGCCGTTACGAGGTGTCCATCGGCGCGGTCGACATCGGCACCGGGGCCTGGACCGCGCTCACCCAGATCGCCGCCGACGCGCTGGGCCTGCCCGCCTCGGCCATCCGGCTGCGCATCGGCGACACCGCCTTCCCGCCGGCCTCGGTCGCGGGCGGCTCCAGCGGAACCAGTTCCTGGGGGACGGCCGTCGTGGCCGCCGCCCGCGCCTTCCGCGACCGGCACGGGGACTCCCCGGCCCCGGGCGCGCAGGCCGAGGGCCGCGGGGCGGAGGACACCGTGGACGAGTCGTACTCGGTCTACTCCTTCGGGGCGCACTTCGCCGAGGCGCGGGTGAACGCGGACACGGGCGAGGTCCGGGTGCCGCGCATGTACGGCCTGTTCTCCGTCGGCCGGGTGGTCAACCCGCGCACGGCGCGCTCGCAGTTCCTCGGCGGGATGGTCATGGGCCTGTCGATGGCGCTGCACGAGGAGAGCTTCCGGGACCCCCGCCACGGGCACATCGCCAACGGCGACTTCGCCGAGTACCACATCCCCACCAACGCCGACGTGGGCGACCTGCGGGCGGAGTGGCTGGACGGGGAGGACCCCCGCGCCACCCCCATGGGGTCGCGGGGCGCCGGTGAGATCGGCATCGTCGGCACCGCCGCGGCGGTGGCCAACGCCGTCCACCACGCCACGGGTACCAGGGTGCGGGACCTTCCGGTCACGGCGGACAAGCTCCTGCGCTGACGGCCGGTCGTGGTGCGCCCGCACGGGCGCACCACGACCGGCCGCGCCGGAAGCGGAGCGGACCGCGCGCAACGCTACGGGAGGAGCGGCCCCGTCCGGGGAGCTGGCAGCGCCGAGGGGCGCACACCGGTGTCCACACCGGGCGACCACAGCACCGACACCGGCTCCGGGCCGTCCACGCGCACACCCGCCGCCCGGAGCAGGTCGCCCTCATAGGACCAGGAGTGGGCGCGGAACAGCGGCCAGCGCGGATGGTCCACCCCGATCCACCACGTGCGCCCCGCGCGCCGGGTGTGCAGGCCCCAGCGCGCGGTCACGAACCGCTCCAGCGGGGACTCGCGCTCCACCCGCTCGCCCACACTCGCCCGCCACCGCCCCCGGGCCCCGCCCGGGGGGAGGCGGCGGCGCACCGCTCCCGCGCGCACGCCGTCGCCGCCCGTGTACAGGGACACGTCCGACCACATGTACGGCACGCCCACCAGGACCCTCGCGGCCAGGACGTTGTGCGCGGAGTCGGCGTCCATGGACAGGAAGACCACGCCCCGGCGGCCGTGTCCGTCCACCGAGTACAGGCGCACGTTGACCTCGCCGAACCCGCCGAGGGGGATTCCGGCGGCCGTGGTGAAGGGCACGCGGAAGGCCACGAGCCCGACGTAGGCGGTCCCGTCCAGCACGTCGGGGCGGGTGTCCTCTGGCAGCAGCGGCGCCACGCGTTCGGGAGGCACGGCCCAGTGCGCGAAGAGGACGTCGTACCAGCCCTGGTAGAGCGGTGCGGCGGACCCCGGCAGGGGCGGCGGGTCCGGGTCCAGGGGCGGCTGCCGCCGCTGGACCGCGCGCGCTGGCTGCTCCCGCACCGGGCCTCCCGCTCCGTCGGGGCGCGGTCCGCGCCCGTGTTGCGGCAGAGCCTACGCCCGCGCCGTCCGGGCGGCCGATCCCCTCGGCGGCCACGTCCATGATCAGGTTCTCGTACCCGTCCCCGACGCGGCAGTTCCACCCCCGGAACAGGCACTGCGTGGTGACGGTCATTCCGCCGTAGGCGCCGCTGGTGGGCTCCTGGAGCCTGGCCGCGTGGAGCGTCGTCGGGAACCTCGGGTCCGGCCTCGAACTGGAGGTGCTCGGTGCGCCGGAACACGTCGGCCTCGTCACAGTGGGACGCGGCCGTCGCACTGCGTCATTCCGACTCCGGCTGCCCGGGTCTCCGGACGGCAACGGTGATTGGAGGGGGTTCGGCCTTTCCGTGTAGCCTCGGCCGCTCCGCCGACGCACTCCCTGCGGCGGCACGCCAGTTTTTGCCCGGGTTTGTCTTACAGGGAGGGGGTAGAAGCCGGTCCTGAAGCACAGCAGAAGGAAGAGGTGGGCATGCTGGAGGCGTTATCTCCCCCCTGGCCGCTGGGGTGGAGCGTCGCGATCTTCGTCCTGGTGGCCGCGGTGACCGTGGTGGCCAGTGTTCGGATGACCTCCCTCGGCGACGTCCTGGCCGACCGCACCGGTTGGGGCGAGGCGGTCTTCGGCGCGGTCTTCTTCGGACTGGCCACGTCCCTGTCGGGGATCGTGATGACCGCGGTCAGCGCCGCCGGGGACCAGCCCGGACTGGCCTACAGCAACGCGGTCGGGGGCATCGCCGCGCAGACGATGGCGCTGGCGGTGGCCGACTTCTTCTACCGGCGCGCCAACCTGGAGCACGCCGCCGCCTCCTCGGCGAACCTGCTCTTCTGCTGCCTGCTCATCGGACTGCTGTCCGTGGTCGTGCTCACCGCCTTCGGCCCGGACGTGACGCTCCTCGGGGTGCACCCCGCCTCGGTCGGGATGATCGCCTTCTACATGGGCGGGCTCTGGCTGATCAGGCAGGAGAACGAGCAGCCCATGTGGCGGGCCGTGCGCACCCGGGAGACCGTGGTGGACGTCCCCGACGACGACGGCACCGACGAGGAGGACGGCACCGGCACGGGCGTGCTGTGGGCGCGCTTCCTCGCGGTGGGTGTCGTGGTGGCCGTGGGCGGCTGGGCGCTCGCCGAGGCGGCGGGCGTGATCGTGGAGTCCACCGGGCTCAGCGCGGGGCTGGTCGGCGCGGTGGCCATGGGCGCGGTGAACGCCATCCCCGAGACGGTCGCGGCGGTCGCCGCGGTCCGGCGGGGCGCCATGACCCTGGCGGTGTCCGCCATCATCGGCGGCAACAGCCTGGACGCGCTCAACGTAGCCGTGGGCGACGCCTTCTACCGCGGGGGTTCGCTATACCACGCGGCCACTGCAGACGAACTCTTCCTCACCGTCGGCGCGCTGCTGATGACCGTGGTCCTGCTCGCCGGGCTCATCATCCGCCAGACGAAGGGGTGGGGCCGGATCGGCTTCGAGGGCGTGCTGCTGATCGTGCTCTACCTGGGAATCCTCAGTGTGCTCACGTTCTGACGCCGTCCGCGTCCCGGCGCGGGCCCCGGGTTCCGCGCCGAACGGGCTCTCCCCTTCGGCGCGGGCCCCGGGCTCCCCTTCAGCCCACCCGGTGCAGCCGGACCCCGTCCAGGCGGCCGTCCTCGGCCTCCAGCGTCATGTACGTGTGGTGGGGCTGGCGCCGCCGGTCGGTGGGGGAGCCCGGGTTGAGCAGGCGCAGACCGGAGGGGGCGGTGGTGTCCCAGGGGATGTGGGAGTGCCCGAACACCAGCACGTCGCAGTCGGCGAAGCGCTCCTGGCAGCGCTTCTCGCGCCCGCGCGCGTCGCCGGTCTCGTGCACGACCGCGAAGCGCACCCCGCCGAGCGTGGCGCGGGCGACCTCGGGCAGCCGCGCGCGCAGGTCGGCGCCGTCGTTGTTGCCGTGGACGCCGACCAGGAGTTCGGCCCGCGCGTCGAGGCGTTCCAGGCCCGCCAGGTCGCACCAGTCCCCGGCGTGGATCACCGCGTCGGCCCGGTCGACCTCGCGCTAGACCTGTTCGGGCAGGTCACGGGCGCGGCGCGGGATGTGGGTGTCGGACACGATCAGTACGCGCATGCGTAGGCGACGCGGGCGCCGACCGGGCGCCTGCGCGCGCGGCCCGCTCCGCCGCTCGTGCCCGGCTGCTCGCCCGCGTCGTCGCGGTCGCGCTCCGGTCACTCGTCGGCGCCGAGGGTGTTGTACCCCTTGGCCCGCTCCTGGCCCGACAGCGCGTGGATGGAGTCCATGATCCGGTCGGTGATCTCCCGGCGCGCCTTGCCGGGAGCCAGGTGGTCGTAGCCGGTGGAGAAGTCCAGCGGTTCGCCGAAGCGGATGCTGTAGGGGCGCGGGCGCGGCATGGAGGCGCCGACCGGCTGCACGTCCTGGGTTCCCGCCACCGCCACCGGCACGACCGGGGCCTTGGACTCCATCGCCAGCAGCGCCACGCCGGTGCGGCCCCGGTACAGGCGCCCGTCGCGGGAGCGGGTGCCCTCGGGGTAGATCACGCAGGCCTCGCCCT
Organism: Nocardiopsis sp. RV163; assembly: GCF_001029525.1. Lineage (NCBI taxonomy): Bacteria > Bacillati > Actinomycetota > Actinomycetes > Streptosporangiales > Nocardiopsidaceae > Nocardiopsis > Nocardiopsis sp. RV163. The sequence goes on from NZ_LEKI01000075.1 coordinate 7,300, forward strand.
CGTTGAGCCGCTCCAGCATCATCTCCAGGGACAGCATGGCCCCGCGCGCGTCGCGGCGCTGCACCGGCATGGCACCCAGGGAGGAGAACACGGTCTTGGTGACGCGCCCCTTGAGGCCGGTCCCCTCGAAGTAGTCGGACTTGGCCAGGAACCGCACGCGGCGCTGGGTGACCGACAGCGGGATGATCACGCTGTCGATGAAGGACAGGTGGTTGCTGGCCAGCAGGACCGCTCCGTCGGTGGGGACGTTCTCACGGCCCTCGACGGTCGGACGGCACAGGGTACGGGCGAGTACCGATACCGTCTGCCGCAACGCACCGTAGAACACGTGTTCTCCCTCACCAATGGTCGGATGACGGAGTCCAATGTAAGGCCGACCCGTGGGTAACAACGGGTCGGCCACGAGGAGAGTGTTCCAGGTCACCATGCGGGGAGAGGTGGCGGAACAAGCCCGTGACGTGCGGATTCCCGTGGGGTCAGGCTGTGCGGCGCCACTCGGCGTTGGCCCCGCACACCACCAGGCACGGCCGCTCGCCGGGGACGCGCCCCGCCAGCCAGGCGGCGAAGGGCACGGCCGCGGCCGGTTCGGTGGCGATACGGAACTCCTCCCAGAGCCGGTCCTGGGCCCGCAGGATCTCGGCGTCGCTCACCAGGGCCCGGGTCACCGGGTGGGCGCTCAGCACGTCGAAGGGGACCCGTCCCAGGGTGGCCGCGCCCAGCGCGGAGGAGGCCACCGAGTCCACGGGGGTCTGGACGGGGTGTCCGGCGGCCATCGCGGCGTGCATGCTCGCGCAGCCCTCGGGTTCGGCGCCCACGACCTCCCGCCCCTCCGCGCCCAGGCGCACACCGGCCACCAGCCCGCCGCCGCCCACCGCGACGACGATGGTGTCGCACTCGGGCGCGTCGGCGGCGATCTCCAGTCCGAGCGTGCCCTGACCGGCCACGACGAGGGCGTCGTCGAAGGCGTGCAGGTAGCGCACTCCCTCGGCCTCGGCGCGGGTGCGGGCCGCCTCGGCGGCCACCGCGTAGTGCTCTCCCACCCTGACGATCTCGGCGCCGGTGGCGGACAGCGGCGCCGCCTTGGCCTCGGGGATCGACTCGGGGACGTAGACCGTCGCGCGTACGCCCAGCAGGCGGGCGGCGGTGGCCACCCCCAGGCCGTGGTTGCCGCCGGAGGCGGTGATCACCCGGTCGGTCTCCTCCCCGCCCAGCAGGGCGTTGAGGGCGCCGCGCAGCTTGAACGCCCCGGTGCGCTGGAGGTGCTCCAGCTTGAGCGTCAGCGGACGCCCGTCCACCTCGGCGTGCATGACCGGGGTGCGGCGGGCGTAGGGGGCGATGCGTTCGGCGGCGGCACGGACATCGGTGGCCGTGGGCGCGGCGTGCGCGGTCGTGGTGCTCATACAGCCCACTGTGCCCCTACCGGCCATTAACTTAAAGTTGGGTCTGCTAAAGATCGTTAAGCGAAACTTTGTACCTGACCTTGTGTGGAATGAGGGACGCCGTGCTGGACGCCAACCGGGTGCGGGTGCTCGTGGAGATCGCGCACGCGGGGTCGATCGCCGCGGCCGCCGAGCGCCTGTCCTTCACCCCGCCCGCCCTGTCCCAGCAGCTCACCAAGCTGGAGCGCGAGGTCGGCTGCACCCTGGTCGAACGCGGCCGCACCGGGGCCACCCTCACCGAGGCGGGCCGGGTCCTGCTCGAACACGGCGAACGGGTGCTGGGGGAACTGCGCGACGCCGAGGCCGCCGTGCGGGCCGTGGCGGGCGAGTCCCCCGACCGCCTGTCCCTGGGGGCCTTCGCCAGCGCGGGCAAGGTCCTGCTGCCCGCCACCCTGGCCGCCTTCGGGCGCCGGCACCCCCATGTGCGCCTGTCGCTGTCCGACATCGAGCCCCCGGGCGGGTACGGCCTGGTCGCCTCCGGCGACCTGGACCTGCTCCTGACCCACCGCTACCCGGGCGTGCCCCTGCCGCGCGCCGGTGGCCTGCACCGCGAACGCGTTCTGGTGGACCCGCTGCTGGTGGTCGTGCCCGAGGGCCACGCCCTGGCCGACCGCGAGGTGGCGCTGGCCGACCTGGCGGGCGAGGAGTGGATCTGCGGGGCCCCGGGCATCCACAACCGGATCAGCCTGGACACCGCGGCGGCTGCCGCCGGGGTGCGCCTGAACGTGGCCTACGAGACCCGCGACTACGAGGTGGCCCTGGCCCTGGTCGAGGCCGGGGTGGGGGTGGCCCTGGTCCCGTTGAGCATCCTGGGCTCGGACCGCCGCGGCGGTTGGGCCAGCCGTCCGCTGCGCGGCACCCGCCTGGCCCGCGAGATCTACGCCGTCCACCGGCGCCGCCCGCCCGAGCCGGTCCCGGCGATGGTCGAACTCCTGCGCGGCGTCGCCTCCCGCGTGCTCGGCGGAGCCGGGGACGCTGACGGTTCTCACAGGGGAGGGGAACCCGGCGGGCTGGGCGCGTTCCAGCGGTAGAGCAGTGCCAGCAGCCGCACGGTGAAGCACAGCACCGCCCCCACCACGGCGATCCAGCCCCAGGTCAGGCCCGCCCAGTAAGCGACGGCGACCAGGCCCGCGCCCAGCAGCGCGGGGACGGCGTACAGGCGCGAGTTGGCGCTCAGCACCGTCGGCACCCGGTTCAGCAGGACGTCGCGGATCGTGCCGCCGCCCACTCCGGTGACGACGCCGAGCAGGGTGGCCTGGAGCGGACCGAAACCCAGTTCCAGGGCCTTGGTCGCCCCGATCACCGCGAACAGGCTCAGCCCGGCCGCGTCGAAGACCAGGATGGGCCGGTTCAGGTGGGTGAGCTGCCCGCTGAGGAAGAACGCGGCGGTCGCGCCCAGCAGCGCCGTGCCGATGTAGCGCCAGTCCTGGAAGGTCGCCGGGGTCACACCGAGCAGCAGGTCGCGGATGACGCCGCCGCCCAGGGCGGTCACCACGCCGAGGGCCAGGACGCCGACGATGTCCAGGCGTGCGGTGCGGATGCCGGTCAGCGCCCCGTCGACGGCGAAGGCGAGGATGCCGAGGAGGTCCAGGACGAGGATCAGGGTCTGCGTGGACATGCGGGTGCGCCGGGACGGCGGTTCCTTTCGGACGGGGCGGCGGCCAGAACGCCGATCGGCTATTCCACCACGTCCGGGACGCGTGTGACGCGCGCGGGTGCCGTGACGCGCCGCACCGGGTCGTTCCGCCGCCGAGGGCGGCCCGAACCGCGGCGCGCACGGCCGCGACCAGGGCACCGTTCCCCGGGCCCGGACCGGGCCGCGCGAACCCGGAGAACTGCGGCGTGTCGGGACTTCCCCGGAACACGGGCAGGCGACACCATCGGGGGTGACCGGGACCCGGGCGGAACGAGGACACATGCAACACATGGACGCGATCGTCATCGGAATGGGGCCGGGCGGTGAGACCGTCGCGGGCAGGCTGCTCGCCGCCGGCAAGCGCGTGGCGGTGGTCGAGCGCGAACTCATCGGCGGCGAGTGCGGCTACTGGGCCTGCATCCCCACCAAGGTGCTGCTGCGCCCGCCGGAGGTGCGCCAGGAGGCCGAGGGCGCCGCCGGTGTCTCCCGCCCGGACCTGCGCTGGCCCGAGCTGCGCGACTACCGGGACCAGATGATCCGCCACCTGGACGACTCCGCGCAGGTCCAGGGGTACCGGGACCAGGGCGCCCTGGTCCTGCGCGGCGAGGGGCGCGTCATCGGCCGCGACCCGTGGCGGGTGGCGGTGGGCGAGACCGAGCTCACCGCCGACCACGTCGTCGTGGCCACCGGCTCGGAGGCGGTGCGCCCGCCGATCGAGGGGCTGGACGACCTGGACCCCTCCGTGGTGTGGACCAACCGCGAGGCCACCACCCTCACCGACGTGCCCGGCCGGGCCGTCGTGGTCGGCGGCAGCGCCGTGGGGGTGGAGCTGGGCCAGTTCCTGGCCCGGATGGGCTCCCAGGTCACCCTGGTCCAACGCGGCCCGCGCCTGGTCAACCGCGAGGAACCCCGCCTGTGCGAGCTGATCAGCGACCAGTTCGACCGCGACGGCGTCACCGTGCACCTGGACACCCAGGTCTCCGCGGTGGCCCGGGACGGGGACGGGATCCGCGCGACGCTGGACAACGGCGAGCACGTGGAGGCGGACGTGATCGTGCTCGCCGCCGGCCGCCGCCCGCGCGGCGGCGGCCTGGGGCTGGAGGAGGCCGGGGTGGAGCTGGACCGCGCCAGCCTGCGCGTGGACGAGCGCTGCCGCGCGGCGCCCGGGCTGTGGGGGGTCGGCGACGCCACCGGCCGGGCCCTGTTCACGCACGTGGCCAAGTACCAGGGGCGCGTGGTCGCCGACAACATCCTTGGCAGGGACCGGGCCGCCGACTACACCGGCGTGCCGCGCGTCATCTTCTCCTACCCCGAGATCGCCGGGGTGGGGCTCACCGAGGCCCAGGCGCGGGAACAGGGGATCGACACGGCCACCGCCGAGGCAGACCTGCCCCAGACCCTGGCCCGGCCCTGGACCTACGACACCGAGCCGCGCGGCACCCTCGGCCTGGTCGCCGACCGCCGCCGCGGCGTGCTGGTGGGCGCGTGGGCGTTCTCCCCGATGGCCTCGGAGTGGATCCACACCGCGGCGCTGGCGATCCGCACCGGCCTGCCGGTCGCGGTACTGCTCGACTCGATCCCGCAGTTCCCCACGTACAACGAGGCCTACCTCATCGCCCTGGAGAACCTCGAAATGTGAGGCGGCGGCACCGGCGTCCGGCGGGGAGGCCGGACGCCGCCCGGCCTCCCCGGGCACGGAACGCACCGGGGCGCGGGCGCCCGGCGGGGTGGTCAGGCCCTCCCCGCCAGGGCGGCCTCCTCCTCGGCCTCCACGCCGCGGTTCCACTCGGCCTTGCTCGACTGCCAGCCGTCCTCGTCGCGGCCCAGGCGCCAGTAGCCCGACACCGACAGCCGCTCCTTGGGCAGGCCGTGCTGGACGCGCAGCAGACGGCGCAGGTCGCGGACGAAGGCGGCCTCGCCGTGCACGAACGCGTGGATACGGCCCTCGGGGAAGTCGAGGGCGCGCACGGCGGGGACCAGGACCGAGCCGACGGCCCCGTCCCCGCGGTGCAGCCAGTGCATGCGGACGCCCGGGCCGCACTCCAGCTTCAGCTCGTCCTCCGGGCCGCCGACCTCGACGAACACGTGGGCGGCGGCGTCCGGGGCCAGCGCCTCCACGGCGGCGGCGATGGCGGGCAGGGCGCTCTCGTCCCCGGCCAGCAGGTGCCAGTCGGCGCCGTGGTCGGGGGAGTAGGCGCCGCCGGGGCCCATCAGGCGCAGCCGGTCGCCCGGCCTGGCGCCCGCCGCCCACACCCCGGCCAGTCCGGTGCCGCCGTGGTGGACGAAGTCCAGGGTGAGCCGCCGGGCCTCGGCGTCCCAGTCGCGCACGGTGTAGGTGCGGGTGACCGGCCACTCCTCGCGGGGGCGTTCGGCGCGCACGCGCTCCAGGTCGAAGGGCTCGGGATCGCCGGGCGCGGGTGGCGGGAAGAGCAGCTTGACGTAGCTGTCGGTGTGACCGTCGGTGGAGAACGCGTCCAGGCCCTCCCCGCCCAGGACGACCCTGACCATGTGCGGGGTGATCTGCTCGACCGCCTCGACCCTTCCGGTGTGGACGGTCCTGGCCCGTCCCTGCCGCTGTGCCACGGCGCCCTCTTTCTTCCGGGGTGAGTTAGGTAAACCTAAGTGGGGCTTACCGTAAGGCACAGTGACGCACCAGGGCAAAACCTGCGCCCCGGTGGGGCCCGAATCAGAACCGATCATCACGCCGCGCCCCGTCGTGGGGCTGCGGCAGCCCGCCCCGGGGCGGGACCGGCTCGCGCGTGCGGGGTGGTCGGATCGGGCGCGCACCTCGGGTGACCCCGCTGCCACGACGGAGTGCGGGCGCGCGCACTCAGGCGGCGTCGGGCCGGTCCTCGCCCGGGGCGCGGCCGGCCAGGGTGAACACCGCGTGCAGCCGCCGGTCGTCCTCCGGCGCCCCCGCACGCAGGGCTGCCAGCCAGGCCGCCGCGCCCGCCGTGCACCCGGCCGCGGCGACCTGCGCCCCCGCCGCGCACAGCGCCAGCTTGCGTGTGAGCGCCGCGCGCACCGGTTCGGACCGCGAGAGCACCCCGCCGGCCAGCACCACCGGCAGGCGCTCCCCGGGCGAGCGCACCTGGTGCACCGAGTGCGCCAGGTGTCCAGCCGCGGCCTCCACGATCACCTCGGCCGCCGGATCGCCCTGCGCGTGGGCCTCGCTGACCAGCGGCGCCAGCGCGGCCAGCGTGACCGGGGCGGCCGTGGTCAGGACCCGTGCGAAGTCGCGGGCGTGCTCCTCGGGCAGGTGTTCCTCCCCGCGTGAGGGGCGCTGGCCCGGAATGACCTGCTTGGCCACCGCGCGCGCCAGCGGACTGAGCTCCCCGCCCCGGGACAACTGCCGCGCCGTCTCCCGGGCTGCCTGGTGCCCGATCCAGAAACCCGACCCCTCGTCGCCGATCAGCCACCCCATGCCGTCGGCCGAACGTGTCCGCCTGCGTTCCTCGACCCGGGTGGCGATCGCCCCGGTCCCCGCGATCAGCACCGTGCCGTCGGACCCCGGTGTTCCCGAGGCGAAGGCCACCACGTCGTCGCCGGTGAACGCCGTGTTCTCCGGAGCCAGTCCCGCTCCGGCCAGGGCCCGCTCCAGGCACGCGCGCACCTCGTCGTCGCGCAGCGCGGACACCCCCGCCAGGCCGACCACGCCGAAGGCCACGGCCCCGCGCGCCCGCGGCCCGGCCGCGTCGAGCGCACCCGCGACCGCCTCGGCCAGCCGCTCGGCGGCCCGCTCCGCGCCGTGGGAGTTGGGGTTGGCGCCCCCGGCCCGGGCCTCGCCCAGACGCTCTCCGGAAAGGGTGGCCACCAGCGCCCGGGTGGCGGTGCCCCCCGCGTCCACCCCCAGGACGAGTCCGCGCCGGTCGCCCGACTGGTCGGATCGGGCACGGGAAGAAGAGGAGATCGTACGTGTCACAGAGGAGAGGTGCCCCGTGGCACCGCGTATTACTCGTCACGGCGGCCGGGTCCGCGCGGCGGACGAGGAAGAGGCGGTCCGCCGCAGCGGCCGGGCACGGGGGAACAGGCGTCCGCGCCGCACGGGAGGCGCGCGGCGCGCCGGGAAACCCACTGGCGCGCTCCCCGTGACGGCTGAGAGGGTCGGTGCCATGACAGGCGCGCCACAGCACGACCCGCACGATCCCTCCCGCCGCGACGACGCCCCCGCGTGGACCGTGCGCGAGGGTACGGAGAAGGACCACCCCGAGGCCGTCAGGGTCTTCTGCGAGGCCCTCAACCTCTCCGCCCGGGAGATCCTGGACAACGAACGCGACCACCCCACCACCGAGCACGACCGCACCCTGCTCGCCGTGGACGGCGACCGCGTCGTCGGCACCGCCCTGTCCCACGGCTTCGAGATGACCGTGCCCGGCGGGCCCCGCCGCGTCGCGGGCGTGACCGGCGTGGGCGTGTGGCCCACCTACCGCCGCCGCGGTGTGCTCAGCGCGCTCATGCGCCGCCAGCTCGCCGAGGTCCGGGACCGGGGCGAGAACCTCGCCGCGCTGTGGGCCTCCGAGGGCGGCATCTACGCCCGCTTCGGCTACGGCCTGGCCTTCCGCGAGACCAACGCGACCATCCAGCGCGCCCACGCCCGCCTGCGCCCCGACGCGCCCCGGGACCCCTCCCTCGCCCTCGAACTGGCCGAGACCGCCCAGGTCCGCCGGGAGGTGGAGCGGGTGTACCGCGAGGCGCTGCCCCAGCGCGCGGGCCAGTTCGCCCGCGACGAGCACTGGTGGAGCCTGGTGCTCCAGGACAAGAAGGAGGCCGACGGGCCCGGACGGCTGCGCGCGGCCCTGGTGCGCGGCCCCGACGGGCCCCGCGCCTACGCGCTGTACCGCGTCGTCAACCGGTGGGAGGACGGTCTTCCCTCGGGGCGGGTGGTGGTGCGCGAGCTGGCCTCCGTCTCCACCGCCGCCCGGGTCGCCCTCTACGAACACCTCCTGGACCGCGACCTGACCAGCGAGGCGGTCTTCGAGAAACTGCCCGGGGACGACCCCCTCACCTTCCTGCTGGCCGACCCCCGGCGCCTGGTCCGGCGGGACTTCGACGCCCTGTGGGTGCGCCTGGTGGACCTGCCCGGCGCCCTTTCCGACCGCCCCTACGCCACCCCGGTGGACACCGTGCTGGAGGTCGCCGACCGCTACGCCCCGTGGAACGCCGGGCGCTGGCGCCTGGAGGCGGACACCGGCGGCGCCCGCGTGAGCCCGACCGGCGCCGCCCCCGACCTCGCCCTGGACGCCTCCCACCTGGGCGCGGCCTACCTCGGCGGACGCACACTGAGCGCCTTCGCGGACGCGGGGCTGCTCACCGAGCACACCCCCGGCGCGGCGGCCCGCCTGGACACCGCCCTGCACGCGCCGCGCGCGCCCTTCTGCGGCACCGACTTCTGACGGCCCGGCCCCGCGTACCGCTCACGGTGCGCGGGGCACACGGTCCCGTGAGCCCGCCATCACGTGGGCGCCGGTCGGCCCCGCAGGCGGGCGTCCCAGGGCCTCAGCGGTCCCAGAGGACCCAACCGCCCTGGAGATCCCCAATGGCCCCAGGGACCCCGACGCGTTCCCAGGGCCCGCTGGTAGCATGACGGGCATGGAGCTCATCGAGGTCGACAGACTCTAGCCACCGAACCGCCGGTGGCCTTCACCCGCGAGGGCGCGTACCGCGCCCCGGTGAACGACCTCGACCCCGTCGGGGCGCCCCGTCCGCGTACGCCCCCCGGCTTCGCGGTCCGCTCCCCGTCCCGGTCCGTTCCGGCGCGTTCCGACGCCGACCACCGACCGCGCCCCCGTGCGCGCGGTGACGTCAGCCCCGCCCACGGGAGCGCAGACGGTCGGCACCCCGTTCGAATGCCCGCGGCGACGGCCGGGGAAGTCCTCAAGGATTCCCGCCTCCTCCGCGTGCGCGCGTGGTGACGCCGACCCGTCCGCTCCCGCGGCCCGCCAGGGGCCGAACACGCATCCGCCCGGCACAGCCCCGTCGGCGTCCGCGTGTTCCCCGCCACCGACCCCGCCCCGCGGCCCGACCACGCGGTCGCCCGCCGCCGGGCACGAGGAGAGCTCCCAGCATGTCCACCAAGTCCGCCGTCACACTCACCGACCTCACCTTCGCCTGGCCGGACGGCACGGTCGCGATCGACCATGTGAGCGGCACCCTCACGACCGGGCGCACCGGACTCGTCGGCCGCAACGGCGCGGGCAAGTCCACCCTGCTGCGCCTGATCGCCGGTTACCTGCGCCCCGCCTCTGGACGCGTCGACGCGGTCGGCGACGTCGGCTACCTCCCGCAGACCCTGACCCTGGGCACGGAGGCGACGGTCGCCGAACTGCTCGGCATCGACGCCACCCTCGCCGCGCTCCGCGCGATCGAGGCGGGCGACGCCGACGAACGCCACTTCGACGCGGTCGGCGACGACTGGGACATCGAGGCGCGCGCAGACGAGGCCCTGCACGAGATCGGGTTCACCGCCGCCGACCTCGACCGCCGCGTCGCGCAGGTCTCCGGCGGCGAGGCGGTGCTCATCGCCGTCACCGGCATGCGCCTGCGGCGCACCCCGATCACCCTGCTCGACGAGCCCACCAACAACCTCGACCGGCCCGCGCGGGCCAGGCTCGCCGCTTTCGTCGACACCTGGCCCGGCACCCTCGTCGTCGTCAGCCACGACCTCGAACTGCTCGAACACATGGACAGCACCGCCGAACTCCACGCCGGGAGCCTCGACGTGTTCGGCGGACCCTACAGCGCCTGGAAGGAGCACCTCGAACAGGAGCAGGCCGCCGCCGTCCAGGCGGCCCGGTCGGCCCAGCAGGCCCTCAAGGTCGAGAAGCGCCAGCGCGTGGAGGCCGAGACCAAGCTCGCCCGCCGCGAGCGCACGGCCAGGAAGACGCAGAAGGACGGCGGCATCCCCAAGATCCTCGCGGGAAACCGGGCCAGCAAGGCGCAGGCCTCGGCCGGGGCGATGCGCTCGACCCTGGACGACAAGGTCCAGGCCGCGCAGGCCGCGGTCGACGCCGCCGACGCGCGCGTGCGCGAGGATCAGCACATCCGCCTCACGCTTCCCGATCCGGACGTGCCGCGCGGCCGCCGTCTGGCGGAGTTCCACGCCGAGGGCCGCACCGTCGTCGTCCAGGGGCCCGAACGCGTCGCCCTGGTCGGCCCCAACGGAGCCGGGAAGTCGACCCTGATCCAGCAGCTCGTCCACGGCGGCGGTCCGGTTCCGGGCCGCGCGCACGGCACGCTCCTGACCGACCGCGTGGGCTACCTGCCCCAGCGCCTGGACGGCCTGGACGACGCCGCGAGCGCGCTGGAGAACGTGCGGGCGGTCGCCCCCGGCACGCCGCCGGGCGAGGTCCGCAACCAGCTCGCCCGCCTGCTGCTGCGCGGGGACGGTGTGGACCGCCCCGTCGCCACGCTCTCCGGCGGCGAGCGGTTCCGCGTCTGCCTCGCCACGCTGCTCCTGGCGCAGCCGCCCGCGCAGCTGCTCGTCCTCGACGAGCCGACGAACAACCTCGACACCTCCAGTGTCGAGCAGTTCGCCGAGGCCCTCGACGCCTACCGCGGCGCGCTCCTGGTCGTCAGCCACGACCACGGGTTCCTGCGCAGGCTCGGGATCGACACCGTCCTGGAGGTCGACCGGGAGGGAGGCCTGCGCCAGCGCGCCGAACTGGGGGACTGACGCCGAGCGGTGCCCGCCGGTCGGGGGCCGGCGGGCACCGGGGCGGTTTCCGGTACCCGCTCTCCGGTCCTCCGGGGCCTTGTACGGGTGGAGGGGCTGGAGCGCGCGACCCCGCCACGAGCACGAGATCCCCGCGGTCCGAGGAGACCCTCGCCTTACACCGGCACCGGCAACGGCTCCGGCCGGACCGGGCCCGGTAGCCACCGGCGCGTGCCCCTACCTGCTCCGCTGCGGGCTACCCGGCGTCGCGGGTCCACCGCCCCATGGCGGGCCACTCCCTGCCGGGGTCGTGCACGGGCGTGAACCCGCACCGCAGGAAGAACTCCACCCTGCCCTCGGCGCCCTCGCCCTCCTCGGGCAGCAGGAACACCCACTCGACCCCGGCCGCGCGGGCCCGTTCCACGAACCCCTCCAGCAGGCCCCTGCCGACCCCGCGCCGCCTCCATCCCGGGTCCACCACCACCGCCAGCACGTACCCGTGCGGCGGCGGTGCCGGGCTCCCCGAGCCCTCGTAGACGCCGTCCAGCACGCCCTCCACCCAGCCCACCACCGCGCCGCCCGCCTCCGCGACGAGCACCACCATGTCCTCGGGCAGCAGCGAGGCCGGGTAGCCCTTCTCGTCCAGGTGCGGTGAGGCGCGGCCGATCAGGGCGGCGATGCCCGGGCCGTCCCCGGGACGGGCGGAGCGCAACAGCATGGCAGCACGGTAGTACCGGCCTCGGTCGGCCACCAGCGCGCACCGCAGGTATCGGGAACCCACCCGCAACGCTCCCCCGGGACCGCACGGAGGTAGGGCGCCGGACCCGCCCCGCGCCGGGAAAAGGAGTGGCACGCCTCCCGGTGGAGTCCGTACGTTGTGGCTCTGGCCCTCCGGGCCCTGCGCGCCGTGCTCCCCGCCCCTGGAACTCAGGGCGCGCCGTCCCGGACTGGGACCCGTGTCCGGAACATGCCAGTATCGAACTGAACACGAAGTGGAACCCGGGCCCGTCCCGCCCTCGCCGCGAGTGCGCCGATCCCCGGTTCGAAGAGTGGAGGACCGCAGCCGTGAACGCCGGAGGGGACGTCACCCCGACCGAATGGACCGTACGGGGAACCGACCGCGACGAGTACGCCGAGGTGATGCGCGTCGTCGGTGAGGCGCTGCTCTCCCCGGACCCGCCCGAGGACCGCGAGCCCTTCCTGCGCCCCCTTCTGGACGCCGAGGGCTACGACCGCGTCCTGGCCGCCGTGGACGGGGACGAGATCGTGGGCGCGGTCAACGACTTCGCCTTCGAGATGGCCCTGCCCGGCGGCCCGCGCCCGGTGGCCGGGGTGACCGGTGTGGGCGTGTGGCCCACGTACCGCCGCCGCGGCGTGCTCAGCGCGCTCATGCGCCGCCAGCTCGCCGACATCCACGCGCGCGGGGAGCGCTACGCCGCGCTGTGGGCCTCCGAGGGCGCCATCTACGGCCGGTTCGGCTACGGCCCGGCGGTCACCGAGATGGAGACCGCCGTCCGCCAGCCCCACGCCCGCCTGCGCGCCGACGCGCCCCGCGACCCCGCTCTGCGGGTCCGCCTGGCCGACCCCGGGCAGGTGCGCCCGGACCTGGAGCGGGTCCACCGTGAGGTCGCCGCCGTGCAGGTCGGCCAGTTCCAGCGCGCCGCCCACTGGTGGGACCGGGTCCTGCGCGACCAGGCCCAGTTCCGCGGGGGCCGCGGCCCGCTGCGGGCCGCGGTGGTCAGCGGCCCCGACGGGCCGCTGGGCTACGCGCTCTACCGCACCCGCAACAGCTGGGAGCGCGACGGCTCGCGCGGTGAGGTGTGCGTCAAGGAGGTCACCGCCACGACCCCGGCCGCCTGGACCGCTCTGTACGAACACCTGTTCAACCGCGACCTCGTCACCGAGATCTCCTTCGACACCGTGGCCGTGGACGACCCGCTGCGACACCTGCTCGTGGACAGCGGCCGGGCGGCGCCCACGCTCTACACCTCCCTGTGGGTGCGGCTGGTGGACGTGCCCGGAGCCCTGGCCGAACGTTCCTACGCCGCTCCGGTGGAGGCGGTCCTTGAGGTCGCCGACCGGTTCGCCCCGTGGAACGCCGGGCGCTGGCGCCTGGAGGCGGACACCGGCGGCGCCCGTGTGGAGGCCACCGGCGCCGCCCCCGACCTCAGCCTGGACGTGTCGCACCTGGGCGCCGCCCACCTGGGCCAGACCTCCCTTGACGGCTACCTGCGCGCGGGTCTGATCACCGAGCACACCCCGGGCGCGGTGGAGCGCTTGGACGCGGCCCTGCACCGCTCCCGCGCGCCCTTCTGCGGTCTGATCTTCTGACCCCGCGGGCCGCCGGTCTCCGGAGCGCCAGCGCCCCCGGAGACCGGCGGCCCCGCGCCGTTGCCGCCCTCAGCCCTTCAGGGCCTTGACCAGCCGGTCCACGTCGGACTCGTCGTTGTACAGGTGGAAGGCCGCGCGCATCCGCCCGTTGCGGGCCGCCGTGACGATCCCCGCTTCGGCCACCCGCTCCACCGCGCCCTCGGGCACCGGGACCGACACGATCGCCGACCCGGCGGGCTCCATGTCCACGGCCTCTCGGAAGCGGTCCCCCAGGGCGGCATTGTGCTCACGGACGACCTCCACCCCCACTTCCTCCATCAGGGACAGGGTCTCCTCCAGCCCGACCCACGCCCCCCACACCGGTGCCAGGTCCAGGCGCCGCGCGCCCTCGGCCAGCCGCAGCGGGCCGCCGTAGAGCGACTTCCAGGGCTCGTGCGCCCCGTACCAGTTCGCGGCCAGCGGGGAGAGTTCGGCCAGCGCCTCCTCGGTGCCGGTGAGCAGAGCAGAACCGCGCGGGCCCAGCAGCCACTTGTACGTGGCGCACACCGTGTAGTCGACGCGGTCCACGGGCAGCGGCAGCCACCCGGCGGCCTGGGTGGTGTCCAGCAGCAGCCGCGCCCCGTGGTCGGCGCAGGCCGCGATCAGGTCCTCCACGGGTGCGATCGCACCGTCGGCGGACTGCACGGCCGAGACGGCGACCAGGTCGGTGTCCGGTCCCACCCGCGAGGCCAGGTCCGCCAGGGGCACCTCGCGCACGCTGATCCCCGCGTCCGCCCTGGCCATGAAGGGGTGGACGACCGAGCTGAACTCGTCGGCCGCCGTCAGCACCCGCGCGCCCGGGGCCAGGCTCGCGGCGACCGTGCCCACGAACTGTGAGGCGTGGCTGCCGATGGCCACGTGGGAGGTGGGCACCCCGGTCAGGCGCGCGTAGGCGGAGCGGGCGCGCTCGATGCCCGAGTCGGCCGCGCCCGGCTGGAACCGGCCCGCGGCCACGTCGCGGGTGTGCTGCTCCAGGGCCCGCAGCGCCCGCCGGGGCGTCAGGCCGTGCGTGGCGGTGTTGAGGTAGGTGTTCTCGGCAGCGAACTCCTGCTGCGCGGCCCGCAGGCGGGCCCGTCCGGCTTCGTCCATGCCCCCGATGCTCACAGCGCGGCGGGGACCGCTCAAGGTCCATTCCGGCCGGGAAAGGACTGCCTTTGGCGGCGGTGCCCCCGGCGGCCTCAGTTGCGGAACTTGGCCTTGGCCTCGGTGGAGCCCGCCATGAGCTTGTTGAGCAGGCGCACGAGTTCATGGCGCTCGTCGGGTTCCAGAGCCTCGGCCCACGCGCTCTCGCGCCGGTTGTGCGCACGGAAACCGCCGAGGATCGCCCGGTACCCGGCCTCGGTGAGGCTGAGCTGGAGGGCGCGCCGGTCGTGGGCGGCGCGCTCGCGCACGATGAGCCCGTCGCGTTGGAGGGTGTTGAGCAGAGCGGACAGCGCGGCCCGGCTCATCCCCGAGATCTCGGCGGCGGTCTTGGCCTCCATGGGCCCGGCCAGCCACAGCGCGAAGATCACCCGGAACCCGGGCCAGGTGAGACCGCGCGGGCGGTGCACGGACGACTCCAGGTCGTAGACGACCATACTCGTCGCCCGGTTGAGGGTCAGGACCATCCGCATGGCGTCGGCGTTCACGGAGGGCAGCTCCTGCTCGGCCTTCCGCACCGCGTAGTCCACGAAGGACCAGAAGGTGAGTTCGGGGGCGGTGTCGTGGGTCACGCCGGTCAGCCTAGTGCCTGATCCCCCGGCGGGTCGGTCGCGCCCGGCCCCGCGCGTCCGCGTCGGTCGGCGGACGCCCGCCCCGGGTCCCGGCGCCCGGCGCGCGCGTCGGCACCGGTCGGAGCCGCCTCGGCACCGCGCGCCCCCGCCTGCCCCCGCCGCGGCTCCGCCTGCCCTCCGGCGGGGCCGCGGGCGCGAACCGCCAGGTGGGAGGTCGGCGGACACGCCCGCCACCGTCGTATCATGTGATCTGTATCACTCCTTAGCGGGCTCCGGGCCTCTTGGTCCTGTGGCGCGGAGCACGTTATGGTCAGGATCATCAAACCTTTGATCAATTGGGCGGCGGCAGCCGCCCGGAGCGAGTGAAGGGCCCCGACCATGGCAGCCAAGCCGTTCGCCTCATCCGCCGACACCGAGGCCAAGGAGCAGACCCTGGAGGTCCTGGCCGACGGCGTCTACGCCCTCACCGCCGAGGGCGACCCGAACGTGGGCGCCATCGAGGGCGAGGACTTCCTCGTGGCCTTCGAGGCCCTGGCCACGCCCGCCGCCGCGGGGGAGTGGCTCGCCAAGCTGCGCGAGCACACCGACAAGCCGATCCGCTACCTGGTGCTCTCGCACTACCACGCGGTCCGCGTCCTGGGCGCCAGCGCCTTCGACGCCGAGATCATCCTGACCCACGAGAAGACCCACGAGCTCATCCGCGAGCGCGGCGAGGAGGACTGGGCCAGCGAGTTCGCCCGCATGCCGCGCCTGGCCAAGGACGCCGACTCCGTGCCCGGGCTGACCTGGCCCACCCAGACCTTCGCCGACCGCACCACCATCGACCTGGGCGGCGACCGCGGGGAGCTGGTCCTCCAGTACTTCGGCCGCGGCCACACCGAGGGCGACATCGTCGCCTGGCTGCCCAAGCAGAGGATCCTCTTCGCCGGTGACCTCGTCGAGGCCCAGGCCGCCCTCTACACCGGCGACGCCTTCCACCGCGACTGGGCCGGGGCCACCCTGGACGGCGTCAAGGCCCTGGAGGCCGAGATGCTCGTCGGCGGACGCGGCGCGGTCAGCCGCGGCCGCGAGGAGGTCGACGCCGCCATCGAGCAGACCCGCGGCTTCCTCGACGTCATGATCCGCGAGGTCGGCGCCGTCCACGGACGCGGCGGCACCCTCAAGGAGGCATTCGAGGCCACCCACGCCGCGCTGGTCGGCGACTACGGCCACTGGCCCATCTTCGAGCACTGCCTGCCCTTCGACGTCTCCCGCCTGTGGGACGAGTTCTCCGGCATCGAGCGCCCGGTCATCTGGACCGCCGAGCGCGACCGCGAGGTCTGGGACCAGCTCCAGGGCTGACCCGCCGCCCCGCACACCGAACCCCGACCCTTCCACGCCCGTACGGGGCGTCCACGCCGAACGGAGCCACCAGATGCGACCCCCCGCTCCACGCACCCCCGCGGACACCGCCGCCGAACCCGTCCTGGTGCTCGGCGCGGGTCCGGTCGGCCAGACCGCGGCCCTGCTGCTGGCCCGGCGGGGCGTCCCCGTACTCCTCATGGACGCACGGCCCGAACGCGACTCGGTCGGCTCCAAGGCCATCTGCCAGCAGCGCGACGTGCTCGACGTCTGGGACTGGCTGGGCGCCGGACAGGTCGCGGAGGAGGGGCTGACCTGGGACACCGCCCGCACCTTCTACCGCGACAGCGAGCTGTTCAGCGTCCGCCTCCCCGACCCGGGCGCCTCGCCCCTGCCGCCGTTCGTCAACATCTCCCAGTCCCGCACCGAACAGGTCCTCGACGAGCGCCTGGCCGCCGCCGGGGTGCGCACCCTGTGGAACCACCGGGTCACCGGCCTCTCCCAGGACGCGCGCGGCGTCACCGTCGAGTGCCGCACCCCCGACGGCCCCGTCCGCCTGCGCGGCTCCCACGCCCTGTCGTGCCTGGGCGCCCACGGCGGGGTGGTCCGCGAGGCCCTGGGCCTGTCCTTCGACGGCACCACCTTCGACGACCGCTTCCTCATCTGCGACATCCGCGCCGACCTGGCCGGATGGGAGCGCGAACGCCGCTTCTACTTCGACCCCGAGTGGAACCCCGGGCGCCAGGTGCTCATCCACCCCTGCCCCGGTTCGGTGTACCGCATCGACTGGCAGGTGCCCTCCGACTTCGACCTCGACGCCGAGGAGGCCAGCGGCCGACTGGAGGCCCGCATCCGCCAGATCATCGGCGAGCGGCCCTACGAGATCGTCTGGCACTCGGTCTACCGGTTCCACACCCGCGTGGCCGAACGCATGCGCGCGGGCCGCGTCCTGCTGCTCGGCGACAACGCCCACCTGGTCGCCCCCTTCGGCGCCCGCGGCCTCAACTCCGGGGTCCAGGACGCCGAGAACGCCGCCTGGAAGCTCGCCTACGTCCTGGCCGGATGGGCGGGCGGGGAACTCCTGGAGAGCTACCACGCCGAGCGCCACGCCGCCGCCCTGGAGAACGCCGACGTCACCAGCGCCACCATGCGCTTCCTCGTCCCCCAGGACGAGGGGGAGCACCGCACCCGCCTGGCCGTGCTCGAAGCGGCCCTCACCGAGGAGGCGGCCCGCGCCCGGGTCGACTCCGGGCGCCTGGCCGAACCCTTCTGGTACACCGACTCGTCCCTGACCACCCCCTGCCCCGAACGGCCCTTCGGCGGCAGGCCCC
>NZ_LEKI01000076.1:0-24718 GCF_001029525.1 Nocardiopsis sp. RV163
GGTGGGGCGGGTGCGCGGGGTGCTCGACGCGCTGCGCACCGCCGACGCCAGCGGCGACGACGTCCTGCGCACCGTGGAGCACCCCACCGCCGGGCTGATCGAGCAGGTCCGCGCGGGTTTCCGCCTGGAGGGCGCCCCTCCGCCGCTCACCGCGCCGCCGCTGCTGGGGCAGCACTCCCGGCAGATCCTGGCCGAACTCGGCGTGGACGGGGCCGACGTGGACGCGATGGTCGCGCGCGGCGCCGTCCAGCAGCCCGACCTGCCCTGAGGACCGGGCGGATAGCACCGGACCCGCCCGACCGTACGACCCGACCGCACCCCGGAGCCCGTCAGGGCTCCGCGCCCGGCCCCGAGACGACCGCCCGTCCTTCTTCCGGGCCCCGCGCCCGGGTCCGAGGACACCGTCCGCATCCCGCACGGCCGCACCGGCCGTCGGCACCACGAAGGGACACCCACCTTGAGCGAATCCCGTAAACCCGCCGCA
This sequence comes from Nocardiopsis sp. RV163, assembly GCF_001029525.1. Lineage (NCBI taxonomy): Bacteria > Bacillati > Actinomycetota > Actinomycetes > Streptosporangiales > Nocardiopsidaceae > Nocardiopsis > Nocardiopsis sp. RV163. The sequence goes on from NZ_LEKI01000076.1 coordinate 485, forward strand.
CCGGACCCGCACGACTTCCTCGCGGTGGACGCAGACCTGACCGACACCGAGCGCGACGTCCGCGACGCCGTGCGCGGCTTCGCCTCGCGCGAGCTGGCGCCGAACGTGGCCGGGTGGTTCGAGGCGGGCACGCTGCCCGACCCGCGCGGGCTGGCCAGGGCCTTCGGCTCCCTCGGGGTGCTGGGCATGCACTTGGAGGGGTACGGTTGCGGCGGCTCCAGCGCGGTCGCCTACGGTTTGGCCTGCCGCGAACTGGAGGCCGTGGACTCGGGCCTGCGCAGCTTCGTGTCGGTACAGGGCTCGCTGGCGATGGCTGCCGTCCACAAGTTCGGTTCCGAGGAGCAGAAGCAGGAGTGGCTGCCGCGCATGGCCTCGGGTGAGGCGATCGGCTGCTTCGGGCTGACCGAGCCCGACTCCGGCTCCGACCCCGGGTCGATGCGCACCCGCGCCCGCAGGGACGGGAGCGACTGGGTGCTCGACGGCACCAAGATGTGGATCACCAACGGTTCGGTCGCCGACGTGGCCGTGGTGTGGGCCGCCGCCGACGAGGGCGTGCGCGGGTTCGTGGTGCCCGCCGACACGCCCGGGTTCTCGGCCAACGTCATCCACCGCAAGCTGTCCCTGCGCGCGTCGATCACCTCCGAACTGGTTCTGGAGGGCGTGCGTCTGCCCGCCGACGCGGTGCTGCCGGGGTCGCGCGGCCTGGGTTCGCCGCTGTCGTGCCTGAACGAGGCCCGCTACGGCATCGTGTGGGGCGCGGCCGGCGCCGCGCGCGCCTGCTATGAGGCGGCCCTGGAGTACGCGCTGAGCCGCGAGCAGTTCGGCGGACCGATCGCCGGGTTCCAACTGACCCAGCGCAAGCTGGCCGACATGGTGGTGGACGTCAACCAGGCGGCCATGACCGCGCTGCGGATCGGGCGCCTGAAGGACGAGGGCCGGTGCCACCACAACCACGTGAGCTTCGGAAAGCTGTCCTGCGTGGCCGCCGCCCAGCGGGTCGCCGCGGCGGCGCGCTCAGTGCACGGAGCCAACGGCATCACCCTGGAGTACCCGGTGATGCGGCACATGGTGAACCTGGAGACTGTCGCCACCTACGAGGGCACCGAGGAGATCCACGCGCTCAGCATCGGCCAGTCGGTGACGGGGATCTCGGCCTTCCGCTGAGCGGCGCCGCCTCCCCGGACCCCGGACCGGATGCGGGAGCCGGGCCGGTCGGCGGGGACCGGCCGCGGGTCGCGCGCCTGCCCCCGGTGCCGCTGGGCGCGCGCAGCCACCAGAATGGGGAGCAGCCGAGCGAGGGAGTTGCCGAGATGGGGAACGAGCCGACGAAGCGGTTCGAGATGACTGGGCTGCGGCGGACCGCCAACGCCGTCGTCAGCGGCTTCGTCAAGTACGGGGTGTGCCTGCCCGAGTTGCACCTGCTCACCACGCGTGGGCGCAAGTCGGGCTTCCTGCGCGCCATCCCGCTCAGTGTGCTGGACAGCGACCGCGGCCGGTTCCTGGTCTCCCCCTACGGAGAGGTGGACTGGGTCCGCAACCTGCGCCAGGACGGCTTCGCGACGCTGCGCCAGGGCGGCTGGATCGAGCTGATCAGCGTGCGCGAGCTGGGGGCCGAGGAGGCCGCCCCGCTTCTCAAGGAGTACCTGGACCACCCGCGCTCCGCAATGGTGGGCCCGTACTTCGAGACGCCCCCGGACGCCCCCGAGGAGGCGTTCGCGGCCGAGGCCGACCGCCACCCGGTGTTCGAGATCGTGCGCTCGACCACGATCCGCATCTGACCGGCGCGCACGGGCTCCGGGCTCCCCGCGCGGGCGCCCGGGGCCCGGCCGCGCCCGTGCCGCCCCGCGGCGGGACCGCTGTCCTCCCCCGTGCCCGCGGCCCCTCCCCCGGAGCGCGGCCGGTTCAGTTGCGGACGCGGAAGACGTCGTAGACGCCGTCCACGCCCCGTACCGCGCGCAGTACGCTGCCCAGGTGGGCGGGGTCGGCCATCTCGAAGGTGAAGCGGCTCTGCGCCACGCGGTCGCGGCTGGTCTGGACGGTCGCGGACAGGATGTTGACGTGCTGGTCGCTCAGCACCCGCGTGATGTCCGACAGCAGGCGGGACCGGTCCAGTGCCTCCACGTGCAGAGCCACCAGGAACATCGAGTCCTCGGTGGGCGACCACTCCACCTTGACCATGCGGTCGGTGTCCAGCGTCGCGGTGTTCACGCAGTCCCGGCGGTGCACAGACACCCCGTTGCCCCGGGTCACGAAGCCGACGATCTCGTCGCCCGGAACGGGGGTACAGCACTTGGACAGGCGCGCCCACACGTCGGCGTCGCCCTCCACGACCACGCCCGGGTTGCCGTGCTGGCGTTGGCGGGTGGCCGCCTCGGTGGGCAGCGCCGACTCGGCGATGTCCTCGGTGTGGCTCTCCAGGCCGCCCATGGAGTCGACGAGCTTGCCGACCACGTGCTGGGCGCTGACCTGGCGCTCCCCCACCGCCGCGTACAGAGAGTCCACGTCCGGGTAGCGCAGGTCGCTGGCCAGGCCGATGATCGCCTCACCGCTGAACAGGCGCTTGACCGGAAGCTCCTGCTTGCGCATGACCTTGGCGATCTCGTCCTTGCCCTGCTCGATCGCGGCCTCGCGGCGCTCCTTGGTGAACCAGTGCCGGATCTTGTTGCGCGCCCGGGCGCTCTTGACGAATTTCAGCCAGTCCCGGCTGGGCCCGGCGTCGGGCGTCTTGGAGGTGAGGATCTCCACCGTCTCGCCGTTGTGCAGCTCGTTCTCCAGCGGCACCAGGCGGCCGTTGATGCGGGCGCCCACGGTGCGGTGGCCGACCTCGGTGTGCACGGCGTAGGCGAAGTCCACGGCGGTGGCGCCTTGGGGCAGCGAGATGACGTCGCCGCCCGGGGTGAAGACGAACACCTCCTGCACCGACAGGTCGAAGCGCAGCGACTCCAGGAACTCGCCCGGGTCCTTGGTCTCCTGCTGCCAGTCGATGAGCTGGCGCAGCCACTGCATGTCGGAGCTGCCCCGGGGCTTGTTCTCGCCCCCGCTGCCCCGGTCCTCCTTGTACTTCCAGTGCGCGGCGATGCCGTACTCGGCGCGCCGGTGCATCGCGCGCGTGCGGATCTGGAGCTCGACCGGGTTGCCCGAGGGTCCTATGACCGTCGTGTGCAGCGACTGGTACATGTTGAACTTGGGCATCGCGATGTAGTCCTTGAACCGGCCGGGCACCGGGTTCCACCGCGCGTGGATGGTCCCCAGGGCCGCGTAGCAGTCGCGGACGCTGTCCACCAGGACCCGCACGGCGATGAGGTCGTAGATCTCGTCGAAGCCGCAGTTGCGGGCGATCATCTTCTGGTAGATCGAGTAGTAGTGCTTGGGCCGTCCGCGCACCGTGGCCTTGAGCTTGGACTCGCGCAGGTCGGCCGAGACCGCCTCGATGACCTCCTGGAGGTAGACGTCGCGACGCGGGGCGCGCTCGGACACCAGGCGGGCGATCTCGTCGAAGCGCTTGGGGTAGAGGGTGGCGAAGGCCAGGTCCTCCAGCTCCCACTTGATGGTGTTCATGCCCAGCCGGTGGGCGAGGGGGGCGAAGATCTCCAGGGTCTCGCGGGCCTTCTTCTCCCGTTTGGCGCGGGAGGGCAGGTAGCGCAGGGTGCGCATGTTGTGCAGCCGGTCGCACAGCTTGATGACCAGCACGCGGATGTCGCGGGCCATGGCCACGACCATCTTGCGCACGGTCTCGGCCTGGGTGGCCTCGCCGTACTTGACCTTGTCGAGCTTGGTGACCCCGTCGACCAGCTCCGCGATCTCGTCTCCGAAGTCCGAGCGCAGATCGCCCAGGGAGTAGTCGGTGTCCTCGACGGTGTCGTGCAGGAGGGCGGCGGCCAGGGTGGCCTCCTGCATGCCCAGCTCGGCGAGGATCGTGGCGACGGCGAGCGGGTGGGTGATGTAGGGGTCGCCGCTCTTGCGCTTCTGGTCGCGGTGGTGGTGGGCCGCGACCTCGTAGGCGCGCTCGACCAGCCGCACGTCCACCTTGGGATGGGTGGCCCGCACTGTCTTGATCAGTGGTTCGAGCACCGGGTTCATCGTTACTCCCCGCTGGGCGCCGAGTCGGGCGAGCTTTCTGCGTACTCGCACCGTGGAGGGCGTGGTGGAGGGGGACGGCTGCCGCGTGGCCCCCGCTCCGGAGACGTCGGAGGGCGCCGCTCCGTTCGCGGCGCCCTCCGGCCGTTCTCCCTGTGGACTTGTGGTGGCGCCCCGCTCGCCGGTGCCGTCCGCGTGCCCCCGAGGCGCGTTCGGCCGCGGTTCCTGGGAGGCGTCCCGCCGCGTCTCGTCCGCCGGTACCGCCCCGGTCGAAACCACTTCGCTTGGCATGCCTACCTCCCGCGGATCCGTCCGGTCGCGCGGGCGCCGTCAGCGCCGCCCGGCTCCACCGGTGCACGTGCGTGTCATCAGGGCCAGTCGTGACGTGGCCGCCGCGGTACCTCTCCCACCAGTCTAGTGGGGCCGTTCCCGTCGGGAACGGCCTCGGCCCGCTCCCGCCGCGCCCGGCGGCGGGTGTGCCACTGGCCACCGGGGGTTCACCCCCGGTGGTGGAGTACGTCAACGATGACGGGCCGTCGCGCATTCCCCGTGGGGAGGGGCGTCGGCCGCGGCGCGGGTCGGCCGGATCAGACCGTGAGGAGCGTGTGCAGCTCCACGTCGGGCACCCTGTCCCGTCCCCGGAGCGCGGAGAGCTCCATCAGGACGGAGAATCCCACGACCGTACCACCCGCTTTGCGGACCAGGTCCACCGCGGCCCTGCCGGTGCCGCCGGTGGCGAGGACGTCGTCCACGATCAGCACACGGCTGCCCGGGGAGACCGCGTCGGCGTGGATCTCGACGGTCGCGGTGCCGTACTCCAGATCATAGGCCTGACCGATGGTCCGTGAGGGCAGTTTCCCGGCTTTGCGCGCGGGGACGAAGCCCGAGCCCAGCGCCATGGCGACCGGGGCGCCGAAGATGAATCCGCGCGCCTCCAGTCCGACCACGTGGTCCACCCCCGCGGAGCGGAAGGGCGCGGCGAGGCCCTCCACGGCGGCCGTGAAGGCCTCCCGGTGGTTGAGCAGCGGCGTGATGTCCTTGAACAGGACGCCGGACTGCGGGAAGTCGGGAATGTCGCGGATGTGCGCCCGGATGAGCTCCGGGCTGGGGACGGGCGCCGCGGTGGCGGTGTCGTCGGGCATGTGGGGTGGGCCTTCTGCTGGGTTCTCGTGCTGTCGGGTCCGGGGCTCTCGCGGGAGTCGCGGCGAAGACCCGTGGTACGGACGGCCGGACACGGCGGTACCGGCCCCCGCGCGGGGGCCGGTACCGGGGTCGGACGCGCGCTGGCCCTCCGCTCACCGCGCGGGGAGCAGGCCCGGATCCGGGCCGAAGCGGAGCGGGGGCCCGAGGAGGTACGTCTAGCCCTTGGGCTTGTCGTCGTCGCCGAAGTCGGGACGGTCCTCCACCGGCGTGTCGTCGGCGGCCGGGGTGACGACCTCTCCAACACCGGCCTTGAGCATGCGGATGCGGGTCCCGGGCGCGATCTCCAGCAGGACGTCCTGCTCGTGGATCTCGACGACGGTGGCGAAGATGCCCGCCTTGGTCATCACCTCGACACCGGGGACCAGGGCGTTGTGCATCTGCGTCTCCTGCTGGCGGCGCTTCTGGGCCGGGCGCCAGAAGAGCAGCCAGAACACCAGGAGGATCAGCAGGAACGGGAACAGCATGCTCAAGAGCCCACCGGTGGGCTCTCCTTCGGCAGCGAGGTGGTAAAGGCCCTGCACGGGGGCGTCCTTCCTGACGTTTCGTCGTGTGGCCGACCGCTGTCGGATGGGACACCGCGACGGCCACCTTCTTCGCATCGGCACGAACCGCGTGGTCCGGGCCTGTCCGGCACGTACAACGCACCAGAGGGCCGAGTCGTTCCACCGGTGTCGAACGACACGTACGGAGTCGTGCCCCGTATCGGCTGTTTCGTCCCAGCTTACGTGACGTGGGTCACCGTTATCCCACCGGAGGAGATCGGAGTGTTAACGGTTCGCCCCCGATCCGCGCGGCCGGAACCCATTGTGCCCCGACCGGGGCTGCGTGACAGACGCGCTGGTCAGGGACTCGCCGCTCCGTTGTGACCCGCGTTGCCCGCTGGGGCGGAGCCGCCCGTGACGCCGCCGTTGGCCGCCGCCGCGCCGAAGGCCGCGTCCGGAGGCGGGGTGAGCCCCATGTGCGCCCATGCCTGCGGGGTGGCCACCCGGCCGCGCGGGGTGCGTGCCAGGAATCCGGAGCGGACCAGGAAGGGCTCGGCGACGGTCTCCACCGTCTCGGCCTCCTCCCCCACCGACACCGCCAGCGTGGACAGGCCGACCGGGCCGCCGCGGAACCTCCTCATGAGCACGTCGAGGATGGCCCGGTCCAGCCGGTCCATGCCCAGTTCGTCCACCTCGTAGAGGTCGAGGGCGGCGCGGGCGGTGTCCAGAGACAGCCGCCCGTCCCCGCGCACCTCGGCGTAGTCGCGCACCCGGCGCAGCAGCCGGTTGGCGATCCGGGGGGTGCCGCGCGAGCGCCCGGCGATCTCCACGGCGGCGTCCGCGCCCAGGGGCGCGCCCAGCAGGCCCGCCGAGCGCTGGAGGATCAGCTCAAGTTCACCGGGGGTGTAGAAGTCCATGTGCGCGGTGAACCCGAAGCGGTCGCGCAGGGGCGCGGGCAGCATGCCCGCGCGGGTGGTCGCACCGACCAGGGTGAACGGCGCGATGTCCAGCGGGATGGCGGTGGCACCGGGGCCCTTGCCGACCACGACGTCGACCCGGAAGTCCTCCATCGCGACGTAGAGCATCTCCTCGGCGGGGCGGGCCATGCGGTGGATCTCGTCCAGGAAGAGCACCTCGCCCTCCTGGAGGGTGGAGAGCACCGCGGCCAGGTCCCCGGAGCGCTCGATGGCCGGGCCCGAGGTGATGCGCAGCGGGGCCCCCATCTCGGCCGCGATGATCATGGCCAGGGTGGTCTTGCCCAGGCCCGGACCGCCCGACATGAGGATGTGGTCGGGTGCCCGGTTGCGCCGCTTGGCGCTGTGCAGTACCAGGGAGAGCTGTTCGCGCACGCGTTCCTGGCCGACGAACTCGTCCAGCGCGCGGGGGCGCAGGGCTCCCTCGATCTGGCGCTCGTCCGTGCCAGCGTCGGGCGAGACCGCGTCGCGCTCGTAGGGCGGGGGCCCGCCGGGGGCCGATCCGCGGGGGCCTTCCTCGTGGAAGTCGTACACGGGGTTTCCTCCCTGTTCCTAGGCCCGGCTGAGCCTGCGCAGGGCGCTGCGCAGCAGGACGGCGACGTCGTCGGTGTGCTCGGCCTCGGCCGCCACGGCGGAGGCGGCGGCCTCGGCGTCCTTGGCCGACCAGCCGAGGTTGACCAGGCCGGAGACCACCTGTCCGCGCCAGGCGCCGTCGGGCTCGCTGCCGGCCCCGGCGGCTTCGGCCCCGGGCAGGGTGCCGTCGGTGAGCACGGCCGCGTCGAGCTTGCCGCGCAATTCCAGCACGATGCGCTGGGCGCCCTTCTTACCGATGCCGGGCACGCGGGTGAGGGCGGCGGTGTCCTCGGTGGACACGGCGTGGCGCAGGCTGGAGGGGCTGTGGACCGAGAGCATGGCCAGGGCCAGGCGGGGGCCGACACCGGAGGCGGTCTGGAGCTGCTCGAACAGGTTCTTCTCGTCGTCGTCGGCGAACCCGAACAGGGTCAGGGACTCCTCGCGCACGACGAGGCTGGTGGCCACGGTCCCGGTCTCGCCCACGTGCAGGCGCGAGAGCGCGGAGGGCGTGCACTGCACGGTCATGCCGACCCCGCCGACGTCGATGACGGCGGTGCCCGCGCCGCGTGCGGCCACCCGGCCGGTGAGGAACGCGATCATCTGGTTTGGGCACCGGGGACGGTGCCCCTCTCCTTCCTGGGGGCGGGGCGCTAGCGGCCGCGGGTGCGGCGGGCCAGCTCCACCTTGCGGGCGAAGTCCTGCTGGGCCTGGGCGACGCGGGCCTGGGCCCCGCCGCGCCAGATGTGGCAGATGGCCAGGGCGACGGCGTCGGCCGCGTCAGCGGGCTTGGGAGGTCCGTCGAGTCCGAGGATACGCGCCACCATCGTGCCGACCTGCGCCTTGTCGGCGCGGCCGTTGCCGGTGATGGCGGCCTTGGCCTCGCTGGGGGTGTGCATGGCCACGGGCAGGCCGCGGCGGGCGGCGCAGACCAGGGCGATGCCGCTGGCCTGGGCGGTGCCCATGACGGTGCTGAGGTTGTGCTGCGCGAAGACGCGCTCGACGGCGACCGCGTCGGGCCGGTAGCGGTCCAGCCACTCCTCGATGCCGCGCTCGATGTCCACGAGCCGACGGGGCAAATCCGTGTCGGGGCTGGTGCGCACGGCGTCGGCACCGAGGAGGGCGAGCGGTCGGCCGATGGCGCCCTCGACGGCGGCGACACCGCACCGGGTCAGCCCGGGGTCGATCCCCAACACGCGCACGCGCCTCACCCTTGCCCTCTCGAACGTCCGTTCGCCACATGCTAGCGGCGGGCGACGACGCCCGCCCCCGGCCCGCCCGGGCGTGTCGCCATCCCGGGGTCTCCCCGTCGCGAGCGTAGTCGCCCGGCCGGGCGCGGCCGCACGGCCCGGGCCGCACCACGACTTCGCCTTCCGGAGGAAAAGGGATGGACGGAACGCCGAGCGCGTGCTAAGTTGATCTCAGATCGAGAAATACTCGACTTGAGAACAACTGGAGGCGCATGTGACCGACCCGCGCAACGAGGAGGGCGAGAGCCGGTTCCTCGCCGGCTACGACCCCCGCGCGTTCGCCCCGGCCGCGGTCACCGTCGACGTCGTCGCCCTCACCATCCGCTCGGGCGTGCCGCACGTGCTGCTGACACGGCGCGCCGAGCACCCCCAGCGCGGCTGGTGGGCGCTGCCGGGCGGGTTCGTCCGGGCCCAGGACGGACCGGACGGCCCCGCCGACCCCGACCTGCCCGACGCCGCACTGCGCGTGCTGTCGGAGAAGACCCGGCTGCCCACCGAACTGCACCTGGAGCAGTTGGGCACCTACGGCGCCCGGGACCGCGACCCGCGCATGCGCGTCTTCTCGGTCGCCTACGTCCTGCTGGCCCCCGACCTGCCCGACCCGCACACCGGCCGGGGCACCGAGGAGGCCGCCTGGATCCCCTGGCGCGACCTCGGCCACGGCGACGGCGCCCGCCCCGGGCTCGACCTGGCCTTCGACCACGGCCGCCTCCTGGCCGACGCGGTCGAGCGCGCCCGCTCCAAGCTGGAGTACACCCCGCTGGCCACGGCCTTCCTCCCGCCCGCCTTCACCATCACGGCGCTGCGCGAGGTGTACGAGGCCGTGTGGGGCCAGTCCCTGCACGCGGCCAACTTCCACCGCAAGATCCTCGCCGCACCCGGGTTCGTGGAGGACACCGGGGAACTGGCCGAGCGCGGCGGCGCGGGCGGCGGACGGCGCGCCCGGCTCTACCGCGGGGGCGGCGCCGCCCTGCTGCACCCTCCCCTGCTGCGGAGCACGCAGTGACACCCGAGAGGAGTCCGATGACGGCCACCGGCCCCGCCTTCGGGGAGGCCGAACGCCAGGTCGCGCTGGCGGCCGACCCCGTGGAGCTGTTCGGCCCGCTGCCCGAGGGCGGCGGCGTGCCCCCGGCGGCCACGGCCCGCCACCGCGAGCTGGCCCGCGCGCTGCACCCCGACACGGCGCCGCCCGGCAGCGGTACAGGCCCCTTCACCCGGCTCTCGCGGCTGTGGGACCTGTACCGGGCGATGGCCGCGGGCGACCTGCGCCTGGACGACCTCACCCTGGCCGCAGGCGCGCACACCTACCGGGTCGGCCGGGAGCGGCTGGCCCGCGGCGACGTCGCCGACCTGCACCCGGTGCGCTACCGGGCGCCGGAGTGGCGCGACGCGGTGCTCAAACTGCCCCGCGCACCCCGCGACAACGACCTGTTGGAGGCCGAGGCGACCGCGCTGCGCCGTATCCGGGACCACGGCCACGAGCGCTACCGGGCCTTCGTCCCCGAACTGGTGGAGTCCTTCAAGCACCGCGACGCCGCCACCGGCGTGGAGCGGCGGGCCAACGTCCTGGGACGGCTGCACGGGTTCCACACGCTGGCCGAGGTGCGCCGCGCCCACCCCGACGGCGTGGACCCGCGCGACGCGGCGTGGATGTGGAGGCGGCTGCTGGTCGCCGTCGGCAACGCCGCCCTGGCGGGAGTGGTGCACGGCGCGGTCGTGCCCGAGCACGTGATGATCCACCCGGCCGATCACGGCCTGGTCCTGGTCGACTGGTGCTACTCGGTGACGGCGCACGCCCCGCGCACCGCGCCGCACGTCCCGGCGATGGTGCCCGACCGCGCGGACTTCTATCCGCCCGAGGTGGCCGCGCGCCGCCCCGCGCTGGCCCAGACCGACATCCACATGGCGACCCGGTGCGTGGAGTACGTCACCGCGGGCCGCCTGCCCCCACAGCTTCGGTCCTTCGCGCGCGGCTGCACCCTGCCCGCCCCCGAGCGGCGGCCCCGCGACGGGTTCGCCCTGCTCTGCGAACTGGACGACGTGCTGGAACGCCTCTACGGGCCGCGCCGGTTCCGCCCCTTCGCCATGCCGGACCCGGCACCGGCCGCCGGGGCCTGAACCCCCTCCCCGACCACCGTCCCCCTCACGAAACCCCTCACCGACCCCGGCGGCCCTCCCGGGCCGCCCGAAAACTCACGGAGAAACCCATGGGAAGCAGCCACTGGTCCACCGACGCCTATCACGCGCGCCAGGCCTACAACTCCTCCGTCGGCTCCAGCAGCTTCGGCTACACCGACGACGTACTCGCCTCGACCCCGCGCAGCGCCTGGCGGGTCCACGACAGCCTCGACCCCCGCGGGGTGGACGTGCGCGAGAGCCGCGACTCCGCCGAACACCCCGAGTCGCTGGCCATCTCGGTGCTCTTCGACGTCACCGGGTCCATGCGCGACGTGCCGCGCGTACTCCAGACCAAGCTGCCCGACCTGTTCGGCCTGCTGCTGCGCAAGGGGTACGTGCGGGACCCGCAGATCCTCTTCGGCGCGATCGGCGACGCCACGTGCGACCGGGCCCCGCTCCAGGTGGGGCAGTTCGAGTCCGGCAACGAACTGGAGGACGACCTGGGCAACATCCTGCTGGAGGGCGGAGGCGGCGGCCAGGTGATGGAGTCCTACGAGCTGGCCATGTACTTCATGGCCCGGCACACCTCCATGGACTGCCTGGAGAAGCGCGGACGGCGCGGCCACCTCTTCGTCATCGGCGACGAGATGGCCTACGGGGCGGTCAAGGCGCGGGAGGTGCGCGAGGTGATCGGCGACGACATCACCGAGGACATCCCGTTCCCGCGGATCCTGGCCGAGCTGCGACGCAGCTTCGAGGTGTACTTCATCATGCCGACCGGCAGCGGGCACTTCCACAACGACAAGGTGCGCGGCTTCTGGGACACCCGGCTGGGCCAGAACGTCATCTACCTGGACGACCTCGACGCGGTGTCGGAGACCATCGCGGTCACCGTCGGACTCGCCGAGGAGGCCATCGACCTGGAGAAGGGCCTGGCCGACCTGGCCGAAGCGGGATCGGACGCGGGCGAGGCGGTGGGCAGGGCGTTGCGGACGCTGTCCGAGAGCCGCGGCTCCGTGGTCGTGGCCGACACCCCGACCGGGCTCGGCGGCCCGGCCGGGGCTGGCGGAGTGGACCGGCTGTGACCGGCGCGACCGCCCCGTGGGCCGACGGGAACGCCGTCGTCGTCGACCTGGGGTTCGGCGACGCGGGCAAGGGCGTGACGGTCGACCTGCTGTGCGCGCGGCGGCGCTTCGGCGCCGTCGTGCGCGCCAACGGGGGCGCCCAGGCCGCGCACAACGTGGTGACCCCCGACGGCCGCCACCACACGTTCGCCCAGTTCGGCGCGGGCACACTGGCCCCCGGCGGCCCGGTGCCCACGCACCTGTCGCGGTGGATGGTGGTGGACCCCTTCGCCCTGGCCGCCGAGGCCGGGCACCTGGCCTCGCTCGGCGTGCCCGACCCGTTCGCGCTGGTCACCGTGGACCGCCGGGCCCTGATCAGCACGCCGTGGCACCGGGCGGCCAACCGGGCGCGGGAGCGCGCCCGGGGCGGGGACCGGCACGGCTCTTGCGGGATGGGGGTGGGCGAGACCGTGGCCTACGCCCTGGCCCGCCCCGAGGACGCGCCGACCGCCGGCGACTGCGCGCGGCCGGACGCGCTGCGCCGCAAGCTGCGCCGCCTGGCCGACCACCTGCACGCGGTTCGCCGCTCCCTGGAGCCCCCGGGCGCGGGCCCAGGCCCCGCCGCCGGGCACACGGCGGCCGGAACCGGGCCGCCGGCGGCCTCCGGCGCGGTGACAGGGTCCCGCGCGGCCCCGAACCGCGGTGCCGATGCCCGGCCCGACCCCGAGCCGGACGTCGAGGAGTGCGTGGAGGCCTACCAGGCCTTCGCCCGGCGGGTGCGGCTGGTGGACGAGGACTACCTGCCCCGGCTGCTCGCCCGCTCCCCCGTGGTGTTCGAGGGGGCTCAGGGGGTGTTGTTGGACGAGTGGCACGGGTTCCACCCGTACACCACCTGGTCCACGACGACCACCGCGAACCCGCTCGCGCTCCTGGCCGAAGCCGGGCGCCCCGGCGACGTCCGCCGGATCGGCGTGGTGCGCACCTACACCACCCGGCACGGCGCGGGCCCGCTCGTGGCCGAGGACCCCGGACTGGGCGCGGTGCTGGCCGAGGCGCACAACGGCACGCACCCGTGGCAGGGAGAGTTCCGGGTCGGGCACTTCGACGCCGTGGCGCACCGGTACGCGCTCGCCGCCACGGGCGGGGTGGACTCGCTGGTGGTCACGCACGCCGACGCCCCCGCGCGGGCCGGAGGGAGACTGCGCTGGTGCACCGGCTACACCGCGCCGGACGGGTCGAGCCGGGAACCGGTTCCCGCACCGGCCCCGGCGCCCAGCGGGCCGGGCACCGCGGTGACGGGTGCGGCGCTGCGGGACGCCTCGGCGCGCCTGGACCGGCAGGAGCGCCTGGCCCTCGCCCTGCTGGCGGCGCGGCCCGTGCTCGCCCCCGCGCCCGACTTCCCCGCCGAGGCCGTCGGGGAGGAGCTGGGGCTGCCCCTGGAGGCGGTCTTCTCGGGTCCGACCCGCTGCGACGCCCGCGTTCCGTCACGTGTCTGACCGACCGGCGGGGTCCGCTCCGGCGGACGGTACCGGGCCCGATCCCGTCGCGCCGTCCTCCGCTCCTCAGACGACGGTCAGGTGGTAGGTGGTGTCCAGCCGGAATCCCTGGCCGTCGTCCGCCCTGATCTCCAGCACGTACACGCCGGGGCTCAGGGGCGAGACCGCGCCCCACAGCCCCCAGTTGTGCCGACGGACCCACAGGGGGCTGCGGAACACCCCCTGGACCTCCTCCAGCGGCAGCGCTACGCCGTTGAGGTGCGCCTCGGCCCGTGCGACCGGCACGGCCATCGGCTCCCTGGAGCACTCGAAGGGGAACTGCGTGTTGAGCACCGGGAAGAACAGGGGGCGCCCGGCGGGCACCTCGCACCGGCGCACGGCCCTGCCCCCGTAGGTACCGGCGAGGAACCACAGGTCGTCCGGCTGGTTGCGGGCCGCGTGCTCGCCGGTGGCGTCCCGGACCGGATCGCACCCCTCCGGCGCCGACCACACCCACTTCCACCAGCGCGCCGTGAGGGCGACGCCCTCACGGGCGCCGATCCGCCACGTCCCGTCGTCCGGCACGACCCCGCCCATGGCGCCCCTCTCCCGTGTCCGCCCGCCCTCAACGGACGCCCGTGTTGCGCGGATCGTACCGATACGCGGGCGCGCCGACACGCGGGCACCCCGGCGTCACTTCCTCCCGTAGGGATCGGAACCCGGCCACTAGCGTGGGTCCGTGACTTCTCTCTCCGACCCCCGGGTCCGCGACTTCCTGCTCCAGGGCACCCGCACCGGCATGCTCGCCTACACCGCCTCGGACGGACGGCCGCTGGCGGCGCCGGTGTGGTTCGTCGTCGAGGACGGCGACATCGTCTTCAACACCGGCGCTTCCACCGCGAAGGGCCGGTCCATCGCGCGCGACCCCAGGGTGACGCTCACCGTGGACCTTCCCGAGCCGCCGTACGCCTTCGTGCAGGTGCAGGGCGAGGCCGTCGTGTCCGAGGACCCCGACGAGCTGGTGCGCACCGCGACCGCGATCGCCCGCCGCTACATGGGGCCCGAGCGGGCCGAGGAGTTCGGGCGGCGCAACGGCGTGCCAGGCGAACTCGCGGTACGGCTGCGCCCGACCAGGGTGGTCTCCGCCTTCGACATGGCCGGCTGAGCACCCGCCAGGCGCGGACCCGGTCGGCCGCACGGCCCGGTGCGGCCCCGGACCGTGGGGCCGTTCAGGCGCTGACCGTCCGACCGGCTGGCGGGAGGCGGGTTCAGCCCACCGCGTGGGCCACGAACGCCTCCGCCGCCTCCGGATGGCGCCGGGTGAAGCCCGCCACCAGACCGGTCAGCGGCTCGATCGCCTGGGTGGGCAGCACTGCCACGTCCACCCGTCCGCCGCGCAGTTCCCGAACCGACTCGACCGCCGAGCGGGCCGGACCCGGGACGCGTACCGCCTCGCGGGCGGGCTCGATCAGCGCGCGTCCCGCCTCGGTCAGCACCACGCGGCGGCCGATGCGGTGGAAGAGGTCGCTGCCCGGGTCGCGTTCCAGGGCCCGGACCGCCTGTGACAGGGACGGCTGGGACAGGTACAGGGCCGAGGCCGCCCGGTTCGCTCCGCCGTGGCGTGCGCTGCTTCAGCGACCCGGCCGCGATCCACACCTCCTGCGAGGACTAACGGGCGGCGGCCTCCGTCGGCCTAGAGCACGACCGCGCCGACACCGGGCGCCTCCTGGAGTACCCGGTCCTGCCGCTGTGGGGGCGGCACGGATTCGCGGGCCGCCACTACGACGTGCCGGGCGCCTGGAGCGGGTACCGACCCCGAGCGCGAGTACCCGTCGGTGTTCGAGCCGGTGCACGGCCCGGCGCCCGACATCGCGGGCAAGGGGCTGGCCAACCGGCTGGGGGCCATGTGGTCGGCGTCGATGATGCTCGACCACCTGGGCCGCCCGGAGGCGGGCGCGCAGATCATGGACGCGGTCCGCGCCGTGCTGGCCTCATCCCCCCGAGCGCACGGCGGGACTGGGCGGCAGCGCGGGCACGGACGAGTTCACGGCCGAGGTGCTCTCACGCCTGCCCTGACCCGGACTCGGACCCCGCCGCCCCCTTGTCCGAACGGCACAGGAACCCCGTATCCGATTGTCTTACCCCGACAAGGGCCCCACGGCGGAAAGCGAGCATGGTGGGACCGACGGACACGGTGGACGGGGGGAACAGGGGCGATGGCGGACGTGGGGCGTGTCGGCGGGGTCCAGCACGTGCTGGTCGTGGGCGCGGGGGTGGTCGGCCTGTCGACGGCCTGGTTCCTCCAGGAGCGCGGCGTCCGCGTCACCGTCGTGGACCGGGAGGGTGTCTGCTCCGGGGCCTCGTGGGGCAACGCCGGATGGCTCTCGCCGGGGCTGGCCATCCCCCTGAACGAGCCGGGCGTGCTGCGTTACGGCCTGCGCTCCCTGCTCGACCGCGACGCGCCCCTGTCGGTTCCGCTGTCCCCCTCGCCGGGCCTGTGGCTGTTCCTGGCCCGCTTCGCCGCCCACTGCCGCTGGAACGCCTGGGAGAGGGCCGTACGCGCCAACCTGCCCCTCAACACCGGGGCCCTGGACGCGTTCGACGCGCTGGCCGAGGGCGGCGTGGAGACCACCGAGGTCCGCGCGCCCGTCACCGCGCTGTTCCGCTCCCCGCGTTCGGCCGTCGCGCTCCTGCGCGAGCTGGACCGGATCGCGGCCTCGGGGCTGGACGTGGACCACACCGCGCTCACCGGGGCGGCGGTCCGCGAGGTCCTCCCCCACGCCTCGGGGGCCGTGGGGCGGCGGTGCGCCTGGACGGACAGCGCCACGTGGACCCCGGCGCCCTCGTCCGCGACCTGGCGGCCTCGGTGCGCGAGCGCGGCGGTCGGGTGCGCACCGGGTTCGAGGCGGTCCGCGTCCACCGGGAGGAGGGCGCGGTCGTCACCGTATCCGGCGACGGCGAACGGCTGCGCTCGGACGCGGTCGCGGTGTGCACGGGCGCCTGGTTCGACCGGCTGGCCGCCGAGCACGGAGTGCGCGCCCGGGTCCGCGCCGGGAGGGGCTACTCCTTCACCGTCCCCACCGACGAGCCGGTGCCCGGCCCCGTCTACCTGCCGGAGGCCCGCGTGGCGTGCACCCCCTACCAGGGGGCGCTGAGGGTCGCCGGAACGATGGAGTTCCGCGGCCCCGACGACGCGCTCGTCCCGCGGCGGGTCGAGGCCGTCGAGCGCTCCGCCGCCCCCTACCTCAGGGGGGGTGCGCTGGCGGGAGCGCACCGACGCCTGGGTGGGCCCCCGGCCGGTCACCTCCGACGGTGTGCCCCTGGTGGGGGCGACCCGCACCCCCGGCGTCTTCGTCGCGGGCGGCCACGGCATGTGGGGGCTCACGCACGGCCCGGTCACCGGGGACCTCCTGGCCGAGCAGATCGCGACAGGCGTCCGCCCGGGCGCGCTGGAGGCGCTCGACCCGCTGCGCTGAGCCCCCCTACCGCTGGCGCCGGTGTCCCCGAAGGGCGCCGGCCCCCGCGTGCGGGAACCCCGGACACGGAGCCGGTGGGCGGATGGGGCCGCCCACCGGCTCCCGTTCGCGCGGGGTCCGACCTGGCGTGGGGGCGATCGCGCCGTACCGGCGCCCGGCCCCTCGGGCGCGGGATTCCCGTTCAGGCGTCTGCGGCCGAGGCGTCGGCGAAGGAGTCCCGCCTCGCGCACGTGGTCCCCGTACGCCCACATCCCGCGTCCCGGCTCCGGAGCGGGGACGTTTCCGCCACGAGAAGGTGAACGATGTCCACGCTGTCCCTCACCCGGGTCTACCGGTCCGACGCCGGTGAGATCGCGGTGCGCTCCTGGTGCGAGCGCGCACTGGGAGGAGCCCGCGACCTGCGGTCGCCGGGAGCGGTGACCGCGGCCGGACGCGCGACGCGGGTGCACGTCCTGCCGGGCGGACCGGGAACCCCCGTCCTGCTGCTGTCCGGGGCCCTCCTGGGGGCGGCGAACCTGGTCGCGACCGCGCGGGTGCTGCGCGCCGACCGGACCGTGCTCCTGGCCGACCTGCCCGGGCATCCGGGCACCAGCGACTCCCGGCGCCCCCTGCTCGGCCGGGCGGACGCCTACGGCGCCTGGCTGGACGCGCTTTTACCCCAGGTCACCTCCGAACCGGTGATCCTGCTCGGGCACTCCACGGGTGCCGCGGCCGCCCTGGCGGCGATGCCCTCACCGCTGGTGGCGGGGCTCGTGCTGGTCGGCCCGGCGGGTCTGGCCGCCCCCGTCATGGACGGGGAGAGGCTGCGCGCCGCGTTCTCCTGGCGGCTCTCACCGGGCGAGCGGACCAGTTCGCGGCTACTGGACCTGCTCAGCGGGCCCGTCGCCGCGCGCGGCGCGACCCACCCGCTCGCTGAGTGGGCGACGCTGGTCGCACGGCACTGCCGCCCCAGCCCGGTCCCGGGCATACTGCGGGGCGAGGACTTCCGGGACTGGTCGGGCACGCCCGTCACGGTGGCCACCGGGGCCCACGACCGCGTCTTCACACCCTCGCTGCTGCGCGGCGCGGTGCGCAGACTGCTGGGCACCGACGTGCGCACGATCGCGAGCGCGGGCCACCTCGCACTCCACGAGGCGCCCGCGCGCGTTCGCGACCTGCTGCGGGAGGTCGCCTGACCGGGCAGTCAGCCGATCTCGGCCATGACCTCGTCGGGGATGTCGGCGTTGGTGAAGACGTTCTGCACGTCGTCGGAGTCCTCCAGCGCGTCCACCACCCGCATGACCTTCTTGGCGGTCTCGGCGTCGACCGGGACCTCCATGGTCGGCAGGAAGCTGGAGTCGGCGGAGTCGTACTCGATGCCCGCCTCCTGGAGCGCGGTGCGCACGGCGACCAGGTCGGTGGCCTCGCAGACGATCTCGAAGACCTCACCCAGGTCCTCGACCTCCTCGGCACCGGCGTCCAGCACCGCCAGGGTCACGTCGTCCTCGGTGGTGCCCGCCTTGGACACGATGACGACGCCCTTGCGGTTGAAGAGGTAGGACACCGAACCGGCGTCGGCCATGTTGCCGCCGTTGCGGGTCACGGCCACGCGCACCTCGGAGGCGGCGCGGTTGCGGTTGTCGGTCAGGCACTCCACCAGCAGGGCTACGCCACCGGCGGCGTAGCCCTCGTACATGATGGTCTGCCACTCGGCGCCGCCCGCCTCCTCGCCGGAGCCGCGCTTGCGGGCGCGCTCGATGTTGTCGAGCGGCACGGAGTTCTTGCGCGCCTTCTGGATGGCGTCGTAGAGGGTGGGGTTCCCGTCGGGGTCTCCACCGCCGGTCCGCGCGGCCACCTCGATGTTCTTGATCAGCTTGGCGAAGAGCTTGCCGCGCTTGGCATCGATGACGGCTTTCTTGTGCTTGGTGGTGGCCCACTTGGAGTGGCCGCTCATGAATGTCCTTTCACGATGTCGACGAAGAGGCGGTGGATGCGCGTGTCGCCGGTCAGTTCGGGATGGAAGGACGTGGCCAACAGGCCGCCCTGCCGTACGGCGACGATCCTACCGGCCTCGTCGGGGCCGGGCACTGCGCCGAGCACCTCGACCCCGGGCCCGACCGACTCCACCCAGGGCGCGCGGATGAACACCGCGTCGAAGGGGTCGCCCCCCAGGCCGTCGATGTCCACGGCGGCCTCGAAGGACTCGGTCTGGCGTCCGAACGCGTTGCGGCGCACCGTCATGTCGATTCCGCCGACGGTCTGCTGGTCGGCGGTCCCGCCCAGGATGCGGTCGGCGAGCATGATCATCCCGGCGCACGTGCCGTAGGCGGGCATCCCCGCGGCGATCCGCTTGCGCAGAGGTTCCATCAGGCCGTAGCGCACGGCCAGCTTGGACATGGTGGTGGACTCCCCGCCGGGGACGACCAGCCCGTCCAGGGCGTCGAGCTGGTCGGGGGAGAGCACCTTCACGGTGTGCGCGTCCAGGGCCCGGAGCGCGCGCAGGTGTTCGGCGACGTCGCCTTGGAGGGCGAGGACGCCGATGGTGGGTGTGGCGGTCAAGTACGGCCTCACTCGTGGACGTAGGCTCGTGTTCTGCCGAGCGCGGACGGCGGGGCCGGTCGCGGCCCCGCCACCCGCACGACGGACGCGGGAGGCGTCCGCCGGGCGGCGGCTACCAGCCGCGGCCGGCGTAGCGCTGGGAGTCGGACAGGTCGTCCAGGTTGATGCCGACCATGGCCTCGCCCAGGCCTCGGGACACACGCGCGATCACCGCGGGGTCCTCGTAGTGCAGGGTGGCCTGCACGATGGCGTCGGCGCGCTTGGCCGGATCGCCGGACTTGAAGATGCCCGAACCGACGAACACGCTCTCGGCGCCGAGCTGGCGCATGAGCGCGGCGTCGGCCGGGGTGGCCACGCCTCCCGCGGAGAACAGCGGGACGGGGAGCTCGCCCAGCTCCGCCACCTCCTTGACGACCTCGTAGGGGGCGCGCAGCTCCTTGGCCGCGCCGAACAGCTCGGCCTCGTCCAGGGTTCCCAGACGCCGGATCTCACCGCGGATGGAACGCATGTGGCGGGTGGCCTCGACGACGTTGCCGGTTCCGGCCTCGCCCTTGGAACGGATCATGGCCGCGCCCTCGGCGACGCGGCGCAGCGCCTCGCCCAGGTTGGTGGCCCCGCACACGAAGGGGACGGTGAAGGCCCACTTGTCGATGTGGTGGGCCTCGTCGGCCGGGGTGAGGACCTCGGACTCGTCGATGAAGTCGACGCCGAGCGACTCCAGGACCTGGGCCTCGACGAAGTGGCCGATGCGGACCTTGGCCATGACCGGGATGGAGACGGCCTCGACGATGCCGTCGATCATGTCGGGGTCGGACATGCGGGCGACGCCGCCGTCCCTGCGGATGTCGGCGGGGACTCGCTCCAGGGCCATGACCGCGACGGCTCCGGCGTCCTCGGCGATCTTGGCCTGCTCGGGCGTGACGACGTCCATGATGACGCCGTTCTTGAGCTGCTCGGCCATGCCGCGCTTGACACGCTCGGTGCCGACGGCGTTGTCGGAGGTGTTCGGTGCGTTGTTGGCCACGGTGGTGGACTCCCGTCGTCTCGGTTCTGCTGAGGGCTGCTCTCGGGCAGCGGAGTCGGCGGCCCCACGCGGCGGTACGCGGGCACCGTCGGCGCCGCGCACCCTGGTCGACCAGCCCCCCATCCTACTTCCACCCCCTTTCGAGGGTTTTGGCCAGATCGGTGTTTTCCCGGGGCCCGTATCTACGGGCTGTCGGGGCCGACGGGCAGGAGCGGGATCCGCGGCGGCTGGTCGTCGATCTCGAAGAAGTCAGGCAGGGACGCCGTGCCCGCCAGTCGAAACGTCCGGACGAGCAGGGAACGGCGGGCACGGCGGGTGTCGGAGACCGCGCCGTTGTAGAACGTGCGGGCCATGTGGACACCCTTGGCGGCGGCCTGCACCTCGACCAGATAGGGCCGCAGCATGACAGAACGCGCGAGCGGCCCAGGAGATTCCAGTGCCGCGCGCAGTGTGCGCGACAGCGCGCTCTCGGCCAGCTCGCGCTGCCGGTCGCGCGCTCCGCCGACGGCCCCGGCGACCCCGGGCAGGGCGCGCGTGGCGTCGGTGCCGTCGGCGGCGGCCAGCGCCGACACGGCGGCCAGGCGCCGCTCCAGGGCGGCCTCCAGGGCCGCGCGCGCGGTGTCGACCCGGTGGTGCAGACGGTGCAGGCGGGTGGCCCGCCAGGAGAGGTAGAAACCGAACAGCACCAGGGCCAGGAGGATGCCGACGACGGCGGCGGCGAAGAGGACGTCCTCGGTCAGGGCCGCTCACCCCGTTCCGCGGGGCTGGGCGTGCGCGGCACCGGGACGGAGGCCCCGGCAGCGGCCGCCACCGCTGCGACGGCCCCGGTCACGTCGTCCCCCAGCGCAGCAGGGCGGTGGCCCGGGGCCCGCCGTCCAGGCCCACCCCGGCGGAGCGGCCGTCCCCGTTTCCGTCCCACAGCAGGACGGTCCGGTAGACGTGGGCGACGTCGGCGGCCACGGTGTCCCAATCGTAGGCGCGTACGGCTCGGCGGGCCGCGCGCGAGAGCTCCGCACGCCTGCCGGGTGCGTCCAGCAGCGCACCGGCGCGTTCGGCCAGGTGGGCGGGGTCTCCCGCGGCGAACAGCTCCCCGGCGGCGCCGCCGTCCAGGACCGCGGCGAAGGCGGGGATGTCGCTGGCCGCGATGGCCGCGCCGGAGGCCATCGCCTCGGTCAGCACGATGCCGAAGCTCTCCCCGCCCAGGTTGGGCGCGCAGAACACGTCGGCGGAGTGGTAGGCGCGCGCCTTGTCGGCGTCGTCCAGGCGACCGAGCAGCACGACGCGTTCGCGCAGGTGCCCGGGGACGGCCTCCATGGCGGCCGAGGCGTCGCCGGGGCCGGCCACCATCAGGCGCAGTCCGGGCCGTTCGGGGGCCATGAGCACGAAGGCCTCCAGCAGGACGCCCAGCCCCTTGCGGGGTTCGTCCAGGCGGCCCAGGAAGCCGATCGAGCCGCCCTCCCCCGGCCAGCCGGGCAGGGGTTCGGCGTGCGCGAACCTGCGCACCGCCACCCCGTTGGGGATGAGCACGGCGTCGCCGCCCAGGTGTTCGACCAGGGTGCGCCGGGCGGCCTCGGACACGGCGATGCGGCCGTTGATCTTCTCCATCGCCGAACGCAGCGCCGGGGAGCTCACCGCCATCGCCCGCGACCGGGGGTTGGCGGTGTGGAAGGTGGCCACCACGGGGCCGTCCGCCGCCCAGCACGCCAGCAGTGAGACGCTCGGCGCTGACGGCTCGTGGATGTGCAGGACGTCGAACCCGCCCTCGGCGATCCACCGGCGCACCCGCGAGGCGGGCCTGGGACCGAAGGCGAGCCGGGCCACCGAGCCGTTGTAGGGCACCGGGACCGGTCTTCCGGCGGGAACGAGGTAGTCCGGCAGCGCGGCGGTGTCCGCGTCGCCCACCGGCGCCAGTACCGACACCCCGTGCCCCATGCCGGTGAGCGCCTCGGCGAGGTCGCCGACGTGCTGCTGCACCCCGCCTGGGACGTCCCAGGCGTAGGGGCAGACCAGGCCGACCCGCATGCCCACGGTCACCTGTTCCGTTCGTCTCGTCCGGGGGGCCTCGCCCCGCTGCCTTGAGGGGCCCCTACCCCGTTCGCCGAGGTGAACCCGCCCCGCGCGGTGCCGTCGCCCGACCCTCTCCGCGCGGTGCTCTCGTCCGCCGCCAGAGGCGCAGCGGTATCCGTGTCCGCCCCTCGCGAGAGGCGCTCGCGGTCGGCGGCGACCGGTGTCGGAACGCCGCCGTCGGCTCCGTGGCCGCGCGCGGCGCGCGCGTGGTCGGCGCTGAACACCGGCTGGAGCATGTGCCAGTCCTCGGGGTGCTCGGCGATCGCCCCCTCGAAGACGCGGACCAGCTCCTGGGTCGTGGCCTGGACCCGCTCGGCGCGGGTGGCTCCCCCGGCGACGGGGATCTCGTCGTGGACCCGGATGTTCCAGTACGGGCCGTCGTACCACAGCGAGACCGGCATCAGGGCGGCGCCGGTGTTGAGGGCCAGCGCGGCGGGCCCGGCGGGCACGCGCGCACGCTCCCCGAAGAAGTCCACCTCCAGTCCGGTGCCGCTGATGTCGCGGTCGGCGAGCAGGCACACCAGTCCGCCCCCGCGCAGCCGCCGGGCCAGGGTGCCCACGGTGTTCGAGCCTCCGGTCAGCGGCAGCACCTCCATGCCCAGGGACTCCCGGTAGGCGGTGAAGCGCTGGAACAGGCTCTCGGGACGCAGCCGCTGCGCGACCGTGGTCAGGGGGGTGCCCCTCAGGGCGATCCAGGCTCCGGCGTGGTCCCAGTTGCCCATGTGGGGCAGGGCGGCGACCACGCCTCGGCCCGACCGGACGTGCTGCTCCAGGACCTCGATCCCGGTGGCGCGGGTCCGGTCCAGTACGTACTGCTCCCCCATCGCCGGGAGGCGGAACATCTCGTAGTAGTAGCGCATGTAGGAGCGCATGCCCGCGCGGGAGAGGGCGCGCAGCTCGGCGTCAGTGGCCCCGGGGCCGACCAGGCGCCTCAGGTTGCGCTCCAGGCCGCGCGTGCTCTCGTCGTGGGCGCGCCAGGAGCGGTCGGCCAGGCGTCGGAACAGCGCCCGCCCCGCGCTCTCGGGCGTGCGGCGGATCATCGCCCACCCCGCCGTGTAGGCCAGGTCGGCCGTGCGTTCGTCCACGTCGTCCCCCCGTTCGCCGTTCTCCCCGTTGCTCCGTCGCCTCGTGCGCTCAGGCTCCGCCGTTGGCTTCGCCGGTCCCCGCGGCGCCCCCGACGTAGTCGGGGTCGTTGAGGCGGGCGCGGGTCTCCACCAGGCGCTGGAGGACGGTGAGCAGGCTCATCGCGGCCAGCAGCCACAGGCCGCCCGCCAGGACGTAGGGCACGTCCAGGCCGCCGAGGCCCACCGCGACGAGGATGACCACCAGGCGCTCCGTGCGCTCGGCGACGCCGACGTCGCAGTTGACGCCCAGCCCCTCGGCGCGCGCCTTGATGTAGGACACCATGAAGCCGCTGACCAGGCAGAAGAGGGTGAGTCCGGCGAGCAGGGGGTCGTCGCCCTCACCGATGAACCACCACAGGAGCCCGGAGAGGATGGCGGCGTCGGCCACCCGGTCGAGGCTGGAGTCGAGGAAGGCGCCGAACGCGCTGGCGCTGTCGCGGGCCCTGGCCACGGCCCCGTCGAGCATGTCGAAGAGCACGAAGACCGTGACGACGACCGATCCGGCGTACAGCTGTCCCTGCGGATAGAAGAACAGGGCGCTGACGACGACGCCGAGGGCGCCGACGATGGTGACGATGTTCGGTGTGAGGCCGAGTCGGGCCAGACTCCGGCCGAGCGGAGTGGTGACCCGGGAGACCATGGGGCGAAGGATTCTCAGCATGTCTTCTTGGAATCGTAGGGCGGGAACGGTCGTGGAGGTGGGAACCGCACCGGCGGGGGGCGGGGGCCCACCGAGGAGGTAGGAGCCCGACCGCGGGAGTCGGAACCCTGCGGGAGGAGCGGCTCGGGGGC
>NZ_LEKI01000077.1:0-24628 GCF_001029525.1 Nocardiopsis sp. RV163
GCCCGGAGTCCGCCTCGCG
Source organism: Nocardiopsis sp. RV163 (assembly GCF_001029525.1). Taxonomy (NCBI): domain Bacteria; kingdom Bacillati; phylum Actinomycetota; class Actinomycetes; order Streptosporangiales; family Nocardiopsidaceae; genus Nocardiopsis; species Nocardiopsis sp. RV163. The sequence continues at coordinate 20 of NZ_LEKI01000077.1, forward strand.
GCGCCCGACGCTCTCCGGGACGGCCTGGCGCTGGGCGGGGTTGGAGGCGGGGGTGACCGGGTCGGGGTCACCGCGTCGGCCCGCGCCGCGGCCCGCCGGGGCGGACTGATGTGGAGGCGGTCACGCGAACGTTTTAATACGTTCGACACGCACCCCTGCCCTGCCAACAGGTACCAACGTTTTCCAACAATTTTCCGACGCAAGGGCGGGTGGCATTGACACCTGCGGGGAACCTGAAACACTTGATTCAACAGATTCCCACATTTTCAATCATGCCTGGGGGGCGGATGCTGGCTGCGCAACGGCAGGAGCTGATCCTCGAACAGGTTCGGCGCAGCGGGGCCGTGCGGGTGGCCGACCTGGTCGAGAGCCTCTCCGTGTCGGACATGACCGTGCGCCGCGACCTCGACGCCCTGGAGAGCCGGGGCGAGGTGCGCAAGGTGCACGGCGGGGCCGTCGCACCGGCGGGCGCGCGCACCGAGGAGCCCGGCTTCGAGGCCAAGTCCACCCGGCAGGAGGGCGAGAAGCACGCCATCGCGCGTGCCGTGGCCGAGTTGGTCGAGCCGCACAGCGCCGTGGGCCTGTCCGCGGGCACCACGACCGCCACCGTCGCCGAGTACCTCGCCGACACACCGGGGCTGACGGTCGTCACCAACTCGCTGCGCGTGGCCGAGGTGTTCCACCGGGCCGCGCGGCCCGACCAGACCGTGGCGCTCACCGGCGGCTTCCGCACGCCCTCCGACGCGCTCGTGGGCCCGCTCGCGCTCGCCTCCGTGCGCGGCCTCAACCTGGACGTCCTCGTCCTGGGCGTACACGGCATGCATGAGCGCGCCGGGTTCACCACGCCCAACCTCATGGAGTCCGAGACCAACCGGGCCCTGGTGGAGGCCGCCGCCTCCCTCGTGGTCGCCGCCGACCACAGCAAGTGGGGCACGGTCGGGATCAGCACCATCGCTCCGCTGGACCGCTGCGACGTGCTGGTCACCGACTCCGGAACCGACCCGGCCGTCCGGGCCGCGCTGACCGAGCACGTGGGCCGCCTGGTGGTCGCCGACGTGCGACCGATGAAGGGGGAGGACGGATGAGGAGGACCTCGGCCCGGCTGGCCGACGGCCGCGAGATCGTCTACTTCGACGAGGGCGGCACCGCCCGCGAACCCGCGCCCGACCTGCGCGAGCTGCCCCCGTCGGCGACCGGCGCGGAGATGCGCTTCGACCCGCTGCTGCGCGAGTGGGTGGTGGTGGCCTCCCACCGGCAGGGCCGCACACACCTGCCGTCCAGCCACGACTGCCCGCTGTGCCCCTCGGCGGAGGGGCGCCTGACCGAGGTCCCGGCCGCCTCCTACGACGTGGTCGCCTTCGAGAACCGCTTCCCCTCACTGGTGCGCGACGACGGCCGCGTCCTGGAGGGGGTCGGGGAACTGGAGCCGTCCCGGCGCGTGGCCGCGGGCCGCTGCGAGGTCCTCGTCTTCGGCTCCGACCACGACGCGTCCTTCGCCGACCTGGGCCCCGAGCGGGCCCGCACGGTCATGGCAGCCTGGATCGACAGGACCGAGGCGCTGTCGGCGCTGCCGGGCGTGGAGCAGGTGTACTGCTTCGAGAACCGGGGACCCGAGATCGGGGTGACCCTGCACCACCCCCACGGGCAGATCTACGCGTTGCCCTTCGTCACCCCGCGCACCCGGCGGATGCTCGACTCCGCGGAGGAGTACCGCGAGCGCACCGGCGGCTCGCTGTTCGCCGACGTGCTGCGCGCCGAGCAGGAGGCCGGAATCCGGGTGGTGGCCGGGACCGAGCACTGGACGGCCTTCGTCCCGGCCGCGGCCCGCTGGCCCGTGGAGGTGCACCTGTACCCGCACCGGCGGGTGCCCGACCTGCCCGCGCTGTCGGAGGAGGAGCGCGAGGACTTCGGCCGCCTCTACCTGGAAGTACTGCGCCGCTTCGACGCGCTCTACGACGCGCCCCTGCCCTACATCTCCGCCTGGCACCAGGCGCCCGTGCGCGACCGGCGCGACCTGGCCCACCTGCACCTGGAGCTGTTTTCCGTGCGACGCGCGCCGGGCAAGCTCAAGTACCTGGCCGGAACCGAGTCCGGTATGGGCGCCTTCATCAGCGACGTCGCGCCCGAGACCGTCGCCGAGCGGCTGCGGGAGGTCGCGCCGTGAAACTGCTCGTCACCGGGGGCGCCGGATACGTCGGAAGCGTGGTGACCGCCCTGCTGCTGCGGGCGGGCCACGCGGTGACCGTCCTGGACGACCTGTCCACCGGGCACGCGGACGCCGTCCCCGATGGGGCCCGTCTGGTGGTGGCCGACGTGCGCGGGGCCGCCGACGTGCTGGACCCGTCCGTGGACGCCGTGCTGCACTTCGCCGCCAAGTCCCTGGTGGGCGAGTCGGTGGCGGACCCGGGCGAGTACTGGCACACCAACGTGTCGGGGACGCTGGCACTGCTGGAGGCCGTGCGGCGCCACGGCGTGGCGCGCGTGGTGTTCTCCTCCAGCGCCGCCGTCTACGGCGACCCCGCGGGCGGCGCGCCGATCCGCGAGACCGACCCGGCGGCGCCCACCAGCCCCTACGGCGCGAGCAAGCTCGCCGTCGACCACATGCTGGAGTCGTGGGCAGCGGCGCACGGTGTCGGCGCGGTGAGCCTGCGCTACTTCAACGTGGCCGGGGCGCACCTGGGCTTCGGGGAGCGGCACGAGACCGAGACGCACCTGGTGCCGAACCTGCTGCGGGTGGCCGCCGACGGGGACGGGCACGCCAGCGTGTTCGGCGCCGACTACCCGACCCGGGACGGGACGGCGGTGCGCGACTACCTGCACGTCGCCGACCTGGCCGACGCGCACCTGCGCGCCCTGGAGAGCGTGCGCCCGGGCGTCTTCCGCGTCCACAACCTGGGCACCGGCGGCGGGCACAGCGTGCGCGAGGTGATCGAGGCGGTCCGGCGGGTGACCGGCCGCCCGGTGCCCGTGGTGGACGGCCCGCGCCGGGCGGGCGACCCGGCCGTCCTGGTCGCGGCCAACGACCGGGCCCGCCGGGAGCTGGGCTGGACGCCGGGGCGCACGCTGGACGAGACCGTCGCCGACGCCTGGGATTTCGTCCTGGCACGGCACGGCACGGCCTGACCCCCATCGCACAGCAGGAAGGCAGGACCTCGTGGACGACGTGACCACCGCGTTCCACTCGGCGTTCGGGTACGGGCCCGAGGGCGTGTGGACCGCTCCGGGGAGGATCAACCTCATCGGCGAGCACACCGACTACAACGACGGGTTCGTGCTGCCCTTCGCCCTGCCCCACGCGCTGACGGCCTCGGCCGCGCCGCGGACGGACGGGCGGGTGCGGCTGGTCTCCCGGCAGTCGCCGCAGGAGTACGCGGCCCCGGTGGACGAGATGGTCCCCGGCGCGGTGGAGGGGTGGGCCGCCTACCCCGCCGGGGCGCTGTGGGTCCTGCGGGACGAGGGCCGCGCGGTGGACGGGCTGGACCTGCTGGTGGACAGCACGGTCCCGAGCGGGGCGGGCCTGTCCTCGTCGGCCGCGCTGTCGTGCGCGGCCGTCATGGCCGCGGCCTCCCTGTACGGGGCCGACCTCGCACCGGGCGAGGTGGCCCGGCTGGCCCAGCGGGTCGAGAACGACTTCGTGGGGATGCCCTGCGGGATCCTGGACCAGTCCGCGTCCATGCTCTCCACCGAGGGGCACGCCCTGTTCATGGACACTCGCACCCTGGAGACCGAGCAGGTGCCCTTCGACCCCTCCGCGGACGGGCTGACCGTGCTGGTGGTGGACACCCGCGCCCCGCACCGGCACGTGGACGGCGCCTACGCCGAGCGCCGCCGCTCGTGCGAGGAGGCCGCGCGCGTCCTGGGGGTGGCGGCCCTGCGCGACGTCACCGACCCGGCGGGCGCCCTGGCCGCGCTGCCCGACGACGTGTCCCGCCGCCGGGTGCGCCACGTGGTGACCGAGAACGAGCGGGTGCTGCGGGCCGTTGACCTGCTCCGGTCCGGTCGGGTCCGGGAGGTGGGGCCGCTGCTCACAGCCTCCCACGCCTCGCTGCGCGACGACTACGAGGTGAGCGTGCCCGAGGTGGACACGGCGGTGGACGCGCTGCTGGCCGCGGGCGCGCTGGGTGCCAGGATCACCGGCGGCGGTTTCGGCGGGTGCGTGGTCGCCCTGGTGGAGACCGAGCGCGCGGAGGCCTGCGGGAAGGCGGTGCTGGAGGCCTACCGGGAACGGGGCTTCGAGGCGCCGACCGCGTTCGGTGCCCTGCCGTCCGCGGGGGCGCGCCGCCTGCACCCCTGAGACGGAGGGCGGCCGACCCCGCCCGGGGTGGTGGGAGCGCTTCCATGGACAATGGCGAGACGGTGGACACAAGGGACGAGGGAGCACGCATGGGACTCAGGTTCGGCCTGCTGGGCACCGGCTACTGGGCCGCGGAGACGCACGCCGCGGCGCTGGACACCCACCCCGGCGCCACCCTGGCGGGGGTGTGGGGGCGCGACGCGGCCAAGGCGGCGGCCCTCGCCGAGCGCTACCGGACCCGGGCGTACGAGGACTTCGAGGCGCTGCTGGACGACGTGGACGCCGTGGCTGTCGCGCTGCCGCCCCACATCCAGGGCGACCTGGCCCTGCGCGCCGCCCGGGCGGGCAAGCACCTGCTGCTGGACAAGCCGTTGGCGCTGTCGACCCCGGCGGCGGACGCGGTGGTCGCCGAGACCGAGGCGCGCGGGCTGGCGTCCGTGGTCTTCTTCACCAGCCGCTTCTCGGACAACGTGGTGGAGTTCGTGGAGTCGGCCGCGGCGGAGGGCGGCTGGCACGGCGTGCGGGCGACGCTGTTCGCCTCGATCTTCGAACCCGGCAACCCCTACGGCGGCTCGCGCTGGCGTCGCCAGAAGGGCGGGCTGTGGGACGTGGGCCCGCACGTGCTGTCGCTGGTGCTGCCCGTGCTCGGCCGGGTCACGCAGGTGATGGCGATGGCCGGGCCGCGCGATACCGTGCACATGCTCACGCGGCACGAGAACGGCGCGGTCGGCTCGTTCGCGGTGACCGTGGACGCCGCGCCCGAGGCCAAGGCCTTCGAGGTCGTGCTGCACGGCGAGCGGGGCTGGGTGCCGGTGCCCGGCGGCGACCGGAGCCCGGTGCAGGCTCTCGGCACGGCGGTCGACCGGCTGCTGGCGCAGGTGGAGGGGAGGGTCGGCGACCCCTGCGACGTGCGCTTCGGCCGGGAGGTGGTGGCCGTGCTGGAGGCCGCCGAGGCCTCCGTGCGCCTGGGCCGGGCCGTGGGCGTGGACGAGGGCCTCGGCTAGCGGCACGGGACGGCGCCGCCCGGAGCCGAGCACCGCGGGTCGGCCCCCGGTACGGCGTCGGCGCCTCCGCGGGCCTCCCCTCGCGTCCGTGTTCGAGCGCCCGGAGCGCGGGGAACTCCGGTGTCCTCGTCGGGCCGGCTCGTTTCCCGCCGACCCGCCTCCGTCACCTCCGAAACCCCGCGGGCCCCCGGATCACACCCCGTCAGCGCGGGGTCATACGGTGCGGCCCCTGGCTCCCCTGGAGTAGAAGCCGTCGGCGAGGTAGACGATCGCCGCGGCCACCAGCACCTGGATGATCAGCGTGATGATCCATCCGGCGCCGAAGAGCCCCGCGGCGATCCAACCGCCGATGAAGGCGGCCACGATGCCCAGGACCAGGGTGAGCCAGATCGGCAGGTGCTGTTTGCCGGGGACGATGAAGCGTCCCAGTGCGCCGACGATCAGGCCGACGATGATCGCACTGATGATTCCGGTGATCTCCATCTGTTCCTCCCGGATGTTGACGCCCTCATCCCCTGCCCGCTCGGTGACGGCGAAAAAACGCGGGACACGCACCCGAAACCAAGGCTTTGCGCGTTCCGTGCCCGGTCATGGGCTGGTCGGCTACCCGCTCGTGACCGCCCGGAGCGCCGGGGCGAGGAGGCCGCGCGTGGTGGACCCGGGCATCGGCGGGTCCACGCGCAGGGCGGCGTAGGGGACGGCCGTCGGCAGCGCCGCCGGGGCGGCGACGGCCAGGGCGGTTCTGCCCTTCGCAGAACGCCCGAGGACGCACTCCCCCGCGGGTCCGCCGCGGCGTAGGCTCGTCGGGTGAGACCGTCGCGCACGACAACAGTGGAGGCCCGATGACCGACGTCCTGAGTTCCCTGGACGAGGCCCGTGCGGGCAGGCGCGCCGAGGAGCCGCCGGAACCCCTCATGCGCGACCTCATCGGCGACCTGCTGCGGCGCGTCCGGACCGAACAGGGACGCACGCTGCGCGATGTGGCCGAGGACGCCCAGGTCTCGCTGCCCTACCTGTCCGAGATCGAACGCGGGCGCAAGGAGGCCTCCTCCGAGCTGCTCGCCGCCGTCTACCGCTCCCTGGGGCTGAGCCTGTCCGACGTGCTGGGCGAGCTGTACGAGCGCACCGTGCCGGCCCGGCTGACCCGGACTGGAACCGGCCTGGGCGACTACCGGCCCGCAGCCGCGCCCGCACACCGGGCCCGGGTCCTGTCGCTGGCCGCCTGAGGGCGGCGGGCCGAAGCCGAGCGGAGGCCCGAGGAGATACCGTTCGGGCGCCCGCGGGGCTCTGGAGGCACCGGACGTGCGATCGCGGGGAACAAGCCATCGCACGTCCGGTACCGCTGTGCCCGCTTCGACCCGATTCCCGCTCCTCGGGCGCCCGAGGAGGTACCGCCCCCGGCTCCGGGCGGCCCCCTAGGCGGCGGTCCTCCCCGCCGCCGGGTGCGCCTGGCGGGTGGTGATGATCCCGTCCACCAGGCCGTACTCCTTCGCCTGCCGCGCGGTGAAGATCTTGTCCCGGTCGGTGTCGGCGCGCAGCCGCTCCTGCGTCTGCCCGGTGTGACGGGCCAGGATCTCCTCCACCTGCGAGCGGACCCGCAGGATCTCCTCGGCCTGGATCTCCAGGTCGGCGGCCACACCCTGCCCCTCGCCGGAGGGCTGGTGCAGCAGCACCCGCGCGTGCTCCAAGGCCGTGCGCTTGCCCGCCGTGCCCGCCGCCAGCAGCACCGCCGCGGCGGAGGCCGCCTGGCCCATGCACACCGTGGCCACGTCCGCGCGCACGAACCGCATGGTGTCGTAGATGGCGGTCAGCGCGGTGTTCGAGCCGCCCGGCGAGTTGATGTAGAGCTGGATGTCGGTCTCGCTCGACTCGTAGTCGAGGTGGAGCATCTGCGCCATCACCACGTTGGCGACGTCGTCGTCGATCGGCGTGCCCAGGAAGATGATCCGCTCCGACAGCAGTCGGCTGAAAACGTCGAAGGACCTCTCGCCGTGGGGCGTGCGCTCCACCACCATCGGCACCGTGTAACGACCGCTCACCGGTCCTCCCCCTTCACGTACGTGGCGAACCCGGGCGCTCCGGCGCCCAGCCGGATACCGCCGCCGTCCATCTCCGCGACCGATGCGACCACGTGGTCGACGAACCCGTACTCCCTGGCCTCCTGGGCGGTGAACCAGGCGTCGCGGTGCTGGTCCCGGGAGATGGTCTCCTCGGTCTGGCCGGTGTGCTCGGCGATGAGCCGCACCATGGTCTGCTTGGTGTGCGCGAGGTTCTCGGCCTGGATGGCGATGTCGGCGGCGGTCCCGCCCAGGCCCCCGGAGGGCTGGTGCATCATGATCCGCGCGTGCGGCAGGCTGTAGCGCTTGCCCGGCGTGCCGACGCAGGCCAGGAACTGGCCCATGCTGGCCGCGAACCCCATGACCAGGGTGGACACGTCGTTGGGCACGAAGTTCATCACGTCGTAGATGGCCAGCCCGGCGGACACCGAGCCCCCGGGGCTGTTGACAGCCAGCGTGATGTCCTTGCGGGGGTCCTCGTCGGCGAGCAGCAGGATCTGCGCGCACACGCGGTTGGCGCTGGCCTCGTCCACCTGCGTGCCCAGCAGCACGACGCGGCTGCGCAGCAGGCGCGCGGCCAACTGGTCGTCGAAGGCACCGCCGGAGGTCTCGTCCGAGACGGCGACATGGGTCGGCATGGCATTCTCCCTTCCCCGGCCCCCGTGGGCCGGTGGTCCCAGCCTGCGGCGGCGGGGAGGGAGACTTCCACCGTTTCGGCCCGGGGCAGATCTGCCGACGGCAGAGGCCCAGCGGACCGGGGCCGCGGGCCCGTACCGGGGCCCCCGCGGGCCCCGGGGTCCTCAGGTCTCGTCCAGGGCCTCGCGCAGGTCGCGCAGCAGGGTGAGCACCATCGGGCGAAGCGACGGCCTTATGGCGTCGAACACCTGGCGCTGCTTGCGCTCCATGTCCCTGCGGCGGATCGCGAGCGCCCGCTCGCCCTCCTCGGTGAGGGTCACCACGGTGCTGCGCTCGTCGCGCTCGGAGCGGCGGCGCGCCATCATGCCCTTGCGCTCCAGCTGTTGGATCATGCGGGTTGCGGAGGGGGACGAGACACCGACGATGTGCGCGACGGCGCCGACGCTGGGGGTGTCCATGCCGCGCACCGCCTCCATCAGGAGCGCCTGCGTCAGGGTGAGATCTTCGGCACCCCGGTGGCCGTGGCCGCTGCGCGAGCGGGCGTGGAGCGCCGCGTTGATGAGTTCGGTCCAGGCGCGCTGGAACTCCTCGAGCTCGGAACCGTGCTGCTCGGCACGGGGTTCGTGGATCTCGTCGGGCACGAAACGGTCCTCGCATGCTGGGCGGGCACCGCGGGTCCACAATCCGCGCGGTGGTTTGACGTTTGTGTAGTCTAGCTATTAAATAGCTAAAGCACGCAAGTTCACACACATCCATGCCCCCACAAACCGTAGCGACACCTCTCGTCCACTGACCGGTTGTGGACACGATGCGGGGCAGTGGACGTCCGCCCGACACCAGGGCGGGCCCGGACGGGTCCGGGAGGGGCGCATTGACAACAGTGCTGATCGCGCATTTCATCGCAGCTGCGATCGCGCCGTTACTGGTGCGCCAGTGGGGCCGCAACGCCTTCCTCGCGCTCGCCGTCGTCCCGGGTGCGTCCACCCTCTGGGCCCTCTTCCAGATCCCCGCGATCATGCGCGGCGAGACCCTCGCCGTATCCGTCCCCTGGGCACCGCAGTTCTCCCTGCGGCTCGGCCTGTACATGGACTCCCTGGGCCTGGTCATGACGCTCATCGCCGCGGGCGTGGGCGCGCTGATCCTGGTCTACTGCGCCCGCTACTTCGACGACTCCGAGCCCGGTCTGGCGCGCTTCGCCGGGGTGTTCGTCGCCTTCGCGGGGGCCATGCTGGGCCTGGTGCTGGCCGACGACCTCATCCAGCTCTTCATCTACTGGGAGCTGACCACGGTCTTCTCCTACCTGCTCATCGGGCACAGCACGGAGCTGAAGGAGAGCCGCCGGGCGGCGATGACGGCCCTGACGGTCACCACCTTCGGCGGACTGGCGATGCTCGTGGGCATGATCATGCTCGGCGAGATCGCCGGGACCTACGTGATCTCCGAGATCGTCGCCTCGCCGCCGAGCGGCGCCCCGGTCAACGTCGCGCTCGTGCTCATCATGGTCGGCGCGATGTCCAAGTCGGCCCTGCTGCCGTTCAGCCTGTGGCTCCCCGCCGCCATGCGCGCCCCCACGCCGGTCTCCGGTTACCTGCACGCCGCGGCGATGGTCAAGGCAGGCGTCTACCTGGTGGCCAGGCTCACCCCCGCCTTCCACGACGTCGCCGTGTGGAAGTACTCGGCCCTGTTCTTCGGCACGCTCACCATGGTCCTCGCGGGCTGGAAGGCGCTGCGCCAGTACGACCTCAAGCTGGTCCTGGCCTACGGCACCATCAGTCAACTGGGCTTCCTCATCACCCTGCTGGGCGCCGGAACGCAGGCCGGCGCCCTGGCCGGGATCTCGATGCTCATCGCGCACTCGCTGTTCAAGGCGCCGCTCTTCCTGGTGGTCGGCGTCATCGACCACAGCACCGGCACCCGCGACCTGCGCGAGCTGTCCGGCCTGCGCTCCTCCATGCCCGTGACCTTCTGGACCTCGGTCGTGGCGCTGGCCTCCATGGCGGGTCTGCCGCCCACCCTCGGGTTCGCCGCCAAGGAACTGGCCTTCGGTGCCTTCGAGCACGGCGGCGGCACCGACATCGCCGTCCTGGCGGGCATCGTGATCGGCTCCACCTTCACCGTCGCCTACAGCCTGCGCTTCCTGTGGGGCGCCTTCTGGGGCAAGGAGAACGTCCCGCCCACCCCGCTCCACGCCCCCGGCCCGCTCCTCCAGGCGCCCGCCGCGGTCCTGGCCGGGCTCGGCCTGCTCGGCGGCCTGCTCTCCAGCCTCGTGGACCCCTTCCTGGCCGTGTACGCCGACACCGTCCCCGTCGCCGAGGGCGACTACGTCAAGCACCTGGCCCTGTGGCACGGCCTGGGACTGCCCCTGCTGCTGTCGGCGGTGTGCGTCGCGGGCGGCCTGGCGCTGTTCCGGTTCCGGCACGAGATCGTGTGGGCGGGAACGCGGACCGCGCTGCCCGACGCCGACCGGGTCTACCGCCGGATGCTGGCCGCGCTGGAGAACCTGGCCCTCCAGGTCACCGGAGGCACCCAGCGCGGTTCGCTGCCGGTCTACCTCGGCACCATCCTGGTCGCCCTGGTCGCCGCCGCCGGGTGGTGGGTGGTCAGCGGCCGGATCTGGGAGGGGGACTACCCCGCGGTGCGGCTGTGGGACAGCCCCGTCCAGATCATCCCGGTCGTGATCATCGGCGCGACCGCCCTGCTGACGCTGTTCGTGCGCCGCCGTCTGTTCGCGGTGATCCTCGTGGGCACCGGCGGCTACGGCGTCGCCGCCCTGTTCTACCTGATGGGCGCTCCCGACATCGCGCTCACACAGTTCCTCGTGGAGACCGTCAGCCTGGTGGTCTTCGTGCTGGTGCTGCGCCGCTTCCCGGCCCGCTTCTCGGCGCCCGCGCTGCGCGGGCGCAGGGTGTGGAACCTGGCCCTGGGGGCGGCCACCGGAGTCCTGGTGGCCGCGATGACCTGGTTCGCCCTCGCGGGCCGCCAGGAGCCCTCGGTCGCTGCGGGCTACCCGGCCGCGGCCGAGGAGGCGGGCGGCTACAACATCATCTCGGTCCTGCTGGTCGACGTCCGCGCCTGGGACACCATGGGCGAGATCTCGGTGCTCGCCGCCGCGGCCGCCGGCGTGGCCAGCCTGATGTTCGTGCGCCGCCGCGCCCAGCCGCGCAAGACGCCGGGCGGGGTGATGGCCCTGTCGGTCACCGAACCCCCGCCGCCCGCGGACGGCCAGCGCGGCCCCGACCTCGGCGGCCTGCGGTTCGCCCCCCGCGGGATGCACATCGAGCCCCGGTGGGCGCGCACCTGGCTGCCGGGCGCCGACGCCCTGCCCACCGAGCGCCGGTCGGTCATCTTCGAGGTCGTCTCGCGGTTCCTGTTCCCCGTGATCATGGTGATCTCGGTGTACCTGCTGCTCACCGGCCACACCGCCATCGGCGGCGGCTTCGCGGGCGGCATCGTCGCGGGCCTGGCGTTCATCGTCCGCTACCTGGCCGGAGGCCGCTTCGAGCTGTACGCCACCGCGTGGGTGCAGCCGGGCGCGCTGATCGGCGCGGGCCTGGCCGTGGCCACCGGCACCGCGCTGGGCGGGGCGATCTTCGGCACCGACGTCCTGGCGGGAGGCGACGCCTACATCGACTTCTGGATACTGGGCGAGGCCCACGTCACGGTGTCGCTGCTCTTCGACATCGGCGTGTACCTGCTGGTGATCGGGCTCATCCTGGACATCCTGCGCAGCCTCGGCGCCCGCATCGACGAGCAGATCGAGCGGGACGCCGCGCACTCGGAGGCCGAGGCCGGGACCGGGGGCTCCGAACGCCCCGAGGAGGTCATCTCGTGAACGAGTCCCCCAGCCTGCTCCTGGTCGTCATCGTCGGCGTCCTCGTCGCCGTGGGCGTCGTGCTCCTGCTGGAGCGCAGCCTCACCCGGGTGCTGCTCGGCTTCATCGTCATGAGCAACGGGGTCAACCTGATGATCCTGTCCATGGCGGGCGAGCCCGGCGGGCCGCCGGTCCTGTGGTTCACCGAACCGGAGGAGATGACCGACCCGCTGCCGCAGGCGATGATCCTGACGGCGATCGTCATCACCCTCGGCATCACCGCGTTCCTGCTGGCCATGGCCTACCGGAACTGGCAGTTGGAGGGCAACGACGAGGTCCAGGACGACGCGGAGGACCTGCGCATCGTCCAGGGCGAGGGCCGCAGGGCGGTGCGCCAGCGCTTCCTCAAGGAGCGCCGCAGGCTCCAGGCCGACATCCGCCGCCAGCGGGCGGAACTCCAGGCCACCATCGCCACCGCCGACGCCCGGGAGCTGGCCGAGCAGGCCCGCATCAAGGCCGAGATCGCGCGGGCGCAGGCCGAACTGGCCCGCTACGAGCTGGAGGCGGAGGAGAACGATCCGGACGAGCAGTCCCGCGAGACCATGCGCCGCCTGAGCGACCGCGCGGAGTCGATGACCGCCCAGGTCCAGGAGCTGCGCGGGCGCATCCGCCAGGGGCGCAGGCGCCTGCGCGAGCACAGGCGGGCCGACCGCGCCGCCGAGCGCGAGCTGTGGCGCGAGCTGCGCCGCCGCATCCGTTCGCAGCGCAGGCAGGCGCGCCAGACCATGCGGGCCGAACGCGAGCGCCTGGCCCGCGCCGAGGACAGCGACCTGCAAGGGAGCGAGTGACCATGGGGACGGACTACTTCGTCGGTCTGCTGCACTACTTCATCCCGCTGCCGGTGGTGCTCCCGCTGTTCGCGGCCGGGGTGAAGCTGGCGCTCGGCATCCGCTGGCCCCGGCTCCAGCAGGCGCTCAGCGTCATCTCGCTGGCACTGGTGCTGGTCATCGGCCTCGTGCTGATGCTCGGCTCCCACGCCTACGGTCCGCAGGTCGTGCAGGTGGGCGGCTGGGAGGCGCCGATCGGCATCACCCTGGTCGCCGACCGGCTCTCCGCGCTGATGGTCACGGTGTCGGCGGCGATCACGCTGGCCGTGCTGGTGTACTCCATCGGCCAGGGCATGGCGGGCAAGGCCGAGGTGGCGCCGCTGTCGGTGTACCAGCCGACCTACCTGATCCTGGTGGCGGGCGTCTCCAACGCCTTCCTGGCCGGTGACCTGTTCAACCTGTACGTCGGGTTCGAGATCCTGCTGACCGCCAGCTACGTGCTGCTGACCCTGGGCGGCACGCAGTCCCGGATGCGGGCTGGCGCCATCTACGTCGTGGTGTCCCTGGTGTCGTCGGTGCTGTTCCTCATCGCCATCGCGCTGGTCTTCGGCGCGACCGGCACGGTGAACATGGCCCAGCTCGGCGAGCGGCTGCCCGAGCTGTCCTCGGACCTGCGGGCGGTCCTCCAGGTCGTGCTGCTGTTCGCCTTCGGCATCAAGGCGGCGGTCTTCCCGCTGGCCGCGTGGCTGCCCGACTCCTATCCGACCGCGCCCGCGCCGGTCACGGCGGTGTTCGCGGGCCTGCTCACCAAGGTGGGCGTGTACGCGATCATCCGCACCCAGACCCTGCTGTTCCCGGGCGAGCAGCTCAACGACCTGCTGATGGTCGTGGCCATGGCGACGATGATCATGGGCATCCTGGGCGCGGTCGCGCAGACCGACATCAAGCGTCTGCTGTCGTTCACGCTGATCAGCCACATCGGGTACATGGTGTTCGGAGTGGCCCTGGGCAGCGAGCAGGGCATGGCGGGCGCGGTGTTCTACGTCGCGCACCACATCACGGTGCAGACCACGCTGTTCCTGATCACCGGTCTGATCGAGCGCCGGGGCGGCTCCACCTCACTGGACCACTTGGGCGGGCTGGTGCGGATCGCGCCGATACTCGCGGTCCTGTTCTTCATCCCGGCGATGAACCTGGGCGGCATCCCGCCGCTGTCGGGCTTCCTCGGCAAGCTCGGCCTGCTCCAGGCGGGGGTGGAGGCCGGCACGCCGCTGTCCTACACCCTGGTGGGCGCGTCGGTGCTGACCAGCCTGCTGACCCTGTACGTCATCGCCCGGGTGTGGAACTACGCGTTCTGGCGCACGCCCTCCGAGGGCATGGTGGCCGAGCCCGGCACCGTGCTGGAGGACACCGAGACCGACGACCCCTCCACCGCGGCGCTGGGCCCCGGCGAGGCGGTCGGCCCGTCCTCCCGCCTGGGCGACACCTCGACCGCGGCCACGCCGGTGGTCACGTCCGTCGTCCTGCCCAGGAGCATGGTCGGCGCCACGGTCGCGCTGGTGGTGTTCAGCATCGCCCTGACGGTGCTTGCCGGGCCTCTGATCGAGTACTCCTCGGACGCGGCGGTCGAGCTCCAGGCGCGCGGCCCCTACATCGAGGCGGTTCTGGGAGGCGACCGGTGAACGGCCTGCAGGAGAAGAAGCGGATCGGCCTGACCGCGCTGCGCAGGCGCCTGGGCAAGGTGCAGATCCCGGTGGCGCTCGGTATGACGCTGGTGTGGATGCTGCTCTTCAACGCCTTCCGGCTGCGCCCGGAGTCGCTGGGCCTGCTGGTCCTGGGCTTCCTGGTGTCTGTGGTGATCATGCTGGTGTTCCCGCTGCCGCCGATCTCCCCGGGGTTCCGGTTCCGGCCGCTGCACCTGCTCCGACTGCTGGTGTACATGCTCGCCCGGATGGCCTGGGCCAGCTTCCGGGTGACCGTGCAGACCTTCACGCCCGGACACGTGCACAGCTCGGTGGTGGAGGTGCGGCTGCGCACCGACTCCGACCTGATGCAGGTGTGCGTGTCGATCGCCAGCTCGATCATCCCGGGGTCGGTGATCGTGGAGGTGGGCCAGCCCGACCGGACCCTGTACGTGCACGTGCTGGGCGCGGACGACGACAGCTCGATCGAGCGGGGACGCGAGGACGTCCTGCACCTGGAGGAGCGGATCGTGATGGCACTGGGCACCCGTGAGGACGTCGCCGCGCTGCGGACCGGGGAGTCCTCGCGCGGCGGGGAGAGGGGGAGACCGTGAACGTCCTGTGGATCGTCATCGGCGTCCTGCTCGGCCTGGCCGCGCTGCTGAGCGTGACCCGGATGCTCATCGGCCCGGGCATCCTGGACCGGGCCATCTCAGTGGACGTGCTGCTCGCCTCGGCGCTGGTCGGCGTGGGCGCCTACGCGGCCTTCACCCGCGACCCCACGGTGCTGCCGACGCTGCTGGTCCTGTCCCTGCTGGGCTTCGTCGGCTCGGTCAGCATCGCCAAGTTCGTCGCGCGGCGGGCGCACGAGGACCAGGAGCACATCGCCACGCCGACCGGGGCCCACCCGACCTCCGCGACGCCCACCGACGCCGTCCCCGGCTCGGAGCCGCCGGAGAAGGGGGAGACCTCGTGAGCGACCAGCTCATCACCGTCCTGGACTGGGTGGCGATCCTGTGCATCCTGGCCGGGGCCGCGCTCTCGCTCGTGGCGGCCGTGGGCCTGCTGCGCTTCCCCGACCTGCTCTCGCGCATGCACACCGCCGCCAAGCCGCAGATCCTGGGGCTGCTGCTGGTGCTGGTGGGGATCGGCATCCGGCTGATCCCCGTGGAGACCAACGTCTTCAGCGTCGGAACGCTGCTGCTGGTGGCGCTGTTCCAGATCGTGACCGTCCCCGTGGCGGGCCACATCGCCGCCCGCGTGGGCTACCGGACCGGGCGCATCGACGAGGAGCTCATCACCCGTGACGAGCTGGCCGAGCGCTTGGAGGGCAGGCGCGGAAACGGCGACGGCGGCCCGGACGGCGCTTCCCGGTAGACGGCGGGCGGGAGTCCGTGCGGGGCCCCGGGGGCTGAAGTGAACTGCTCCCGGGGCCCCGCCGCGTCCGGGCCGGGTCCGGTCGGAGCCGGCCCCCGCCCGCCTCACCCGCTCCCGGGGCCGCCGCGCAGCCGGGTGTTCTCCTCCTCCAGTTCCAGGATCCGGCCGATCCCCGCGGGGTTCACCCCCTGGGCGGCCAGTTCGGCCACCCGCCGCAAACGGGTGATGTCGTCGTCGCTGTACAGCCGCATGCCGCCCTCGGTGCGCGCCGGGGCGACCAGGCCCCGCTCCTCGTAGGCGCGCAGGCTCCGGGGCGCGACGCCGGACAGCTCCGCGGCCACGGAGATCGTGTACAGGCCCCGGACAGGATCCGGCTGCGGTTCCCTCATCAGCACGTCCTTCCCGCCGGGACCGTCGGCTTACCCGCGGGTTGAGAAAATCTTTGTCGGACATAGTTGTTTACCTCTCCATCCTGGGGTATAAAACTTGCGTCACCTCGCATCAGGTTTTCTATTAGAACCAGGGGAGGTTTCCATGATGCTGATGCGTACCGACCCCTTCCGGGACATCGACCGCCTGACACAGCGGATCCTGGGCGAGGCGTCCCGACCGGCCGCGATGCCGATCGACGCCTACCGCGACGGCGATGTCTTCGTCGTCTGCTTCGACCTGCCGGGCGTGCGCGCCGACTCCATCGACCTGGAGGTGGAGCGCAACGTGCTCACGGTGACCGCGGAGCGCCCCGACACCGCCCGCGACCGCGAGTCGGTGGTGGTCGCCGAGCGGCCCACCGGCACCTTCTCGCGGCAACTGTTCCTCGGCGAGACGCTGGAGACCGACGCCATCCGGGCCGACTACGCCGACGGCGTCCTGACCCTGCGGATCCCGGTCGCGGAGCAGGCCAAGCCGCGCAAGATCAGCGTCGGCACAGGCGAGGGCCAGCCCCGCAGCATTCGCGCCTGAGCCCCGGTGGCCCGGCTCCGGCCGGGCCGCCCGCCCCCCGAGCAGTGTCCGCACCCCTCCCCTCAGGAAGCAGTGATCCGATGCCTTCCACACTTCGCAGGACCCGCGCGGTGGCCGAGCACATCCAGCGCCACGACCACCGGGAGACGACCCATTTCGCGTGCGTCCGCTTCTTCCGCGCCCTGCGGGCCTACGAGACCGCGTGGGGCAGCACCCCCGACCGCCTCCGCCGGGCGCTGGAGGACCTCAGGATCGCCACCGCCGATCTGACCGGCGACCCCGACGCCTTCCGTCGGGCGTGCCGGGACCCCCGACACGGGGGCCTGCCGCACAGCCTCGACGAACCGCTGGCCGAGCAGTTGCGGGCGTCCCTGGAGGCCCCGGTGTACGCCGAGACGGGCTGAGGTGGGGCTTCCGGAGAACCTGCTCGCGGGACTCATCAAAATCTTCATCGGCCAGAGTAGACATTCACCGGAGGCGCTGATACATTTCCTGTCGTAGCCAAAGAGATCCACCAGTTGGACCACCGGATACGCCGGTGGGAGCAGGACCGGCGTCCCGCCCGCACGGGGGGCGCCGCGGCAACAGGGAGAAAGCGGTAGGGCTCGACCGACACGGAGCTTCGCGTACGGCGTCGGGAGCCGGTAGGACCGCAGTACCGCAGTACAGAGGTAAGGCAGTGCCGCAGGACCGGTTCTTCGCCCGCACGGGAGGGACCGCGCAGTGACAGAGCAGGTCGGCTCGACCGGTGTGCACGTGCTTCAAGACGCCGGGAGCCGGTAGGACCGCAGTACAGAGGTAAGGCAGTACCGCAGGACCGGAGTCCCGCCCGCATGGGGGACGCCGCGGCAGGTGTGAAGTGTACGCAGTGAGATCGAGAGGAGTAGATGCCATCGAGGATCGCCCGGGTGTGGGGAGGTCCCACTCGGGTACCGCAGGCCCCGGTTCGGAAGAAGGTGGTCCACGGTCACACAACCGCGATCCCCGCGATCCCGTCCCAGTCTGACCTCGGGAAGCGGAAGACCGGCAGCAGCCGGTAGATGGTGTTGAACTCTCGGGCCCCAGCGCTGTTCGGCGCTGGGGCCCTCGGCGTGCGATGAGGAGAGAAAGAGAAACGCTTGTCCCGTCCAGAAACCGAAGACCGGTTCGACGATGACGACTACCCCGCCTACACCATGGGCCGCGCGGCGGAGATGATCGGCGCCACGCCGGCCTTCCTGCGCGCACTGGGCGACGCCCGGCTGATCGAGCCCCTGCGCTCGGCGGGCGGGCACCGCCGCTACTCCCGTTACCAGCTCAAGATCGCCTCCCGCGCCCGCGAACTCGTGGACGAGGGCACTCCGGTCGAGGCCGCGTGCAGGATCATCATCCTGGAGGACCAACTGGAGGAGGCGCAGCGGATCAACGAGCAACTCCGCGTCTCCGAAGCCGACGCCCGGACCGACGAGCGCCCGGCCCCCGGGAACGCCTGACGGAGGACGGGGCGGTGCGGACCGGAGGGCCGCTCCCCCCGCTCCCTCCCAGGAGGCCGCCCCGTCCGACGCCGTCAGGGCGGCCCCGCCGCGTGCTCCGCCCCGCCGCGTCCGCGCGGGCTCAGAGGCGGTCGGCCTCGTCGTCGGCCATCAGCCGGGAGCGGATGAGGAACCGGTTGCCCGTCGGCGCCTCCAGGGAGAAGCCCGCTCCCCTGCCCGGGACGACGTCGATGGTCAGGTGGGTGTGGCTCCACAGCTCGAACTGCGCCCGCGACATCCACACCGGCACCGGCTCGGGCGCGCCCACGTCGAGGTCGCCCAGCCGCACGTCGGAGGCCCCGGTGCGGAACTCCCCCGCCGGGTAGCACATCGGGGAGCTTCCGTCGCAGCACCCGCCGGACTGGTGGAACATGAGCGGCCCGTGTTCGTCGCGCAGCTCGCGGAGCAGGGCGGCCGCCGCGTCGGTGACGGCCACCCTCTCCACGGCCGCGCCGTCTGCGCGAGAGCCCATCAGAACAGCCCCATCGCCTTGTCGGAGTAGCTGACCAGCAGGTTCTTGGTCTGCTGGTAGTGGTCGAGCATCATCTTGTGGTTCTCGCGGCCGATGCCGGACCGCTTGTACCCGCCGAAGGCCGCGTGCGCCGGGTAGGCGTGGTAGTTGTTCACCCACACGCGGCCCGCCTGGATGTCGCGGCCCGCACGGTAGGCGGTGTTGCCGTCGCGCGACCACACCCCCGCCCCCAGCCCGTAGAGGGTGTCGTTGGCGGTCTCGAGGGCGTCGTCGTAGTCGTCGAAGCGGGCCACCGACACCACCGGGCCGAAGATCTCCTCCTGGAAGATCCGCATGTCGTTGCGGCCCTCGAAGACGGTCGGCGCGACGTAGTAGCCGCCGGACAGGTCGCCGCCGGGGTCCACCCGCTCCCCTCCGGTGAGCACCTCGGCCCCCTCCCGGCGGCCGATGTCGATGTAGGACAGGATCTTCTCCAACTGGTCGTTGCTGGCCTGCGCTCCGACCATGGTCTCGGTGTCCAGCGGGTTCCCCTGGCGAATCCGGCCGACGCGGGCCAGGGCGTCGCCCATGAAGCGGTCGTAGACGGCGTCCTGCACCAGGGCCCGCGAGGGGCAGGTGCACACCTCGCCCTGGTTGAGGGCGAAGAGGGCGAAACCCTCCAGGGCCTTGTCGTAGAAGGCGTCGTCGGCCGCGGCCACGTCGGCGAAGAAGATGTTGGGGCTCTTGCCTCCCAGTTCCAGGGTGACCGGGATGAGGTTCTCAGACGCGTACTGCATGATGAGGCGTCCGGTGGTGGTCTCGCCGGTGAAGGCGACCTTGCCGACGCGGGGGCTGCTGGCCAGCGGCTTGCCCGCCTCCGCGCCGAAGCCGTTGACGACGTTGACCACGCCGGGCGGCAGCAGGTCGGCGACGAGCTCCATGAGCAGCAGGATCGAGGCGGGGGTCTGTTCGGCGGGCTTGAGCACCACCGCGTTCCCGGCGGCCAGCGCGGGCGCGAGCTTCCAGGTGGCCATGAGCAGCGGGAAGTTCCACGGGATGATCTGGCCGACCACGCCCAGGGGCTCCTGGAAGTGGTAGGCGACGGTGTCGCCGTCGATCTGGGAGGTGTGCCCCTCCTGCGCGCGGATCGCCCCGGCGAAGTAGCGGAAGTGGTCGACGGCCAGCGGCAGGTCGGCGGCCAGGCACTCGCGGACGGGCTTGCCGTTCTCCTAGGACTCGGCGACGGCGAGCCGCTCCAGGTTCTCCTCGACGCGGTCGGCGATCCGGTTGAGGACCAGGGCCCGCTCGGCGGCGGAGGTGCGGCCCCAGGCGGGGGCGGCGCCGTGGGCCGCGTCCAGGGCCAGTTCGACGTCCTCCGCGCCGCTGCGGGCGACCTCGGTGAAGACGCGGCCGTTGACGGGGCTCGGATTCTCGAAGTAGCGGCCCCGGACCGGCCGGATCCACTCGCCTCCGATCCAGTTGTCGTAGCGGGCGGCGTACTCGACGACGCTTCCGTGCTGGCCCGGGGGTGTGTAGATCGCCATGGAGGTCTCCTTGCTTCGCCGGGCTCCGGCCGTGGGACCGGCAGCCGCTTCCGGGGAGGTCGGGAGGGTGACGCTAGTCACCGCCACGTTGCGACCACGTTGCGCTCGGGTCAGCCGCCGAGCCAGCGCAGCCTGCCGCGCAGGGCGGCGTGGCGCGGGGAGGCGGGGTCGAGGGCGCGCAGCACGGCGGTCAGGACCCGGGGGTCGTCGCGCCACTCGGGGTGCTCGGCCCAGTCCAGGAGCACGTCCGGTGCGGCGTTGACGCCCAGGGCCTCGCACACCTCGGCCTGGAGGCCGTCGCGTACCTCGGCCACGCCGGGCGCCTCGGAGCGGGGCAGGACCGGCCCGGCGTAGGCGTTCAGGGCCCGCCGGTAGGCGCCCCCGGCCAGGTGGCGGCGCACCTCGTCCACGTCGGTGGCCAGCGGACGGCACAACCGGTAGGGGCGGGAGGCGAGCAGGCCGGGACCGAGGAGGCGGCGCAGGCGCGACACCTCGGCGCGGACGGTGACCGGGGAGGCGTCCCGCTCGTGCAGCCGGGCGCCGAGCTCGTCGCCGGTCAGCCCGCGCGGGCTGCGGGCGAGCAGGAGCAGGATCTCGGAGTGGCGGGCGCTCAGGGCCAGGTCGCGGCCCTCCAGGGTGAGCCGGGCGCCGTCCCGCCCCAGGACCCGGAGCCGGTCGCCCCCGTCGGGTCCGCGGCCCCCGTCGGTGGCGGCGCCCGCGCGCGGGCCGGTGGGTGCGGGGCCCGTACGGACCGCCCGCCGCCGTCCCGGCGCGGGCCCCCGGGCCCCGGCGCGCAGGGCGCGCAGCTCCGCCTCCGCCGCGGTGGCGGCGGCCCGGACCAGGGCCAGGGCCTGCGGCGAGGCGAGGTGGTTGTCCCCGGTGAGGTCGAGGACGCCCAGGAGCGCGCCGGTGCCGGGGTCGTGCAGGGGCGCGGCGGAACAGCTCCAGTGCTGCACGCCCCGGGCGAAGTGCTCGCTGGCGAAGACCTGGACCTCGTGGTCGAGGGCGAGGGCGACGCCGGGCGCGTTGGTGCCGACCGCGTGCTCTTGCCAGTTGGCGCCCTCGACGAAGTACATGTCCTCCGCGCGGCGGCGGAGCCGGTGGTCGCCCTCCACCCATAGCAGGCGGCCCGAGGCGTCGCCCACCGCGAGGATCTGGGGGCCGGGCGCGGTGTCGACGAGCAGGTGCCGCAGCAGCGGCATGACGGCGGCCAACGGGTGCGCGTCGCGGTGGTCGCGCAGGTCGGGGCCGGTGATCTCGACCCGGGGCAGGGCGGTGTCGGGGTCCACGCCGTGCTGGGCGCTGCGCCGCCAGGAGGCGCCGACGACGGGGCGGACCGGGCCGCTGACCCGGCCGGAGTCGGTGAAGCGCGTGTGCGCGACCGCCACGTCCCGGCGCACGGCCTCGGGGTCGGCCTCCCACGGCCACGCGTTCCACGGTCCCGGCATGCGAGCTTCCCTCCGCCGAGGCGACGGCGGGCCGTGCCGACGGACCGCCCGACACCCCGATTGAAGCCGCGTCCGCCCCTTCTGACAAGGGGCCGGGGCGGACCGGACGCGCCCCGCCCCTTGCGCGCGGACCCGCCCCGGACGGACGGGTCCTCCGGGCGCCCGCCTCAGCGCTCCTCGCGGACGCGCTCCCTGCCGGGGCCGCAGAGCCAGTAGGCGGGGTAGGCCCGCACGTCCTCCACGGTCGGCGCGGCCGGGGGCGCGGCCGGGTAGGGGTCGCTGCCCCAGTCGAAGCGCGGGCGCAGCTCGCGCGCGGTGGCTCCGTCGGGGAGGGCGTCGCGCCCGGCGGGGGTCAGGTAGGTCCCGGCCGGGGTCCTGCGGGCCAGGCCCGCCTCCACCAGGGGCTGGGCCAGCTCCTCCTCCACCCGCCCGTCCCACCGGGTGGTCGTCGCCGCGGTCCCCAACAACGCTGTCAGGTCCTTGATCAGTGTGCTCATGCGCAAACGGTAGCGATCCGCGGCCCCGCGCACCCGGTCATTGCCGAACTCGGGAGAGTGCGCCGGAACACACACGAGCGCCGGTCCGGAGGGGGAGCGCGGTGGGTCCGCGCGGCACGCGCGGCCGGGGATCCCGACCAGCCGCGCCCCGGGCCCGCGCGGCGCTCGGACGCGGGCGGGCCCGGGGGTCGGCTCAGACCGGCCGCGGCCCCTCCCCGCCGGGCGGGTCAGCCACGAGCGCGGCGAGCGCGACCGTCATCGCCACCCGGGCACGCGGGTCGTGCAGCGGCAGGTCCGCGACCCGGCCCATCCGGCGCAGCCGGTACCGCACCGTGTTGGGGTGCAGGCCCAGCAGCTCCGCCGCCCGCCCCAGGTCCCCGTGCACGTACAGCCAGGCGCGGAGGGTACGCGCGTGGTCGGTGCCGTGCTCGGCGTCGTACCGGACCAGGTCCGCCACGGGGTTGCGGACGGGCATGCGCCCGGCCTCGGCGACCAGGCGCAGGCGGCGCAGCAGCACGGAGTCCCAGGCGTCGTCGTAGACGACCGCGTCGGCGCCCTCGGGCGCCTGCCCGTGCAGCGTCAGGCACTCGTCCGCCTCCTGCCTGCTGGCGGGCAGGCCCGCGGCGTCGGCGGTGCCGCCCACCCCGGCCACCACGCCCAGCCGGTCGGGCAGGCCGCGCAGCGTGGAGCGGACCCACTCCACCGCCGGTGCGGGGTCGTCCCCGCACGGCAGCACGGTGTACACGGTGGTTCCGAGCAGGGTGCTGCGCCCCGGACGCGACCAGCCGAAACCGGTGGTGACCTGCTCGAACAGGTGCAGGATCGCGGCCTCGGGCTCGGTGCGGGCGCGCGCCTGGAAGGCGATCACACGCAGCCCCGCCCCGAGCAGGCCGATCCGCCCTGCCGTCTGCGCCGGATCGGCGGAGCCCTCCAGCAGGTCGATCACCGACTCCGACTCCACCTGCCGCTCCAGGTCGCTGCTGACTCTGGCGCGCAGCATGTGCAGCCCGACCGTGTGCGCCCCCTCGCTCAGCGCCCGGGAGCGGTCCGCGTCCAGCGGGGCGTCGCACGCCACCCACAGCGTGCCCAGGAGTTCGCGGCCCACCCGGATCGGCGCGGCGGTGCGCCCGCCCATGCCGAGTTCGGGTATCCCCGGCACGAACCGGGGTCCGGTCGCGGCTGCCAGCCGGGTGAGGACACCGTCGGCGTCGAGGCGTTCGCGGACCCGCTCGGGGACCCGCCGGTCGACGAGGGTGTCGCGCCGCACCCGGTCGGTACCGCCCTGGGAGGCCGAGTAGGCCGCCACGCGCGAGGCGCGGTCCTCGATGGTGACGGGTCCGCCGACCTCGGCGGCGACGGTGTCGGCCAAGGTGAACAGGTCGCTGGGGCCGCGCCCGGCCTCGGTCTCGCGCCCCTCGAGGACCAGCCCGTAGACGACCCCGGAGACCTGGCTCCACGACACGGCGGGCTCCACGACCAGGAGGGCGGGGCCGCCCTCGCCCAGGCGCGCGCGCACGTCGTCGCCGGGTTCGGTCGCGGACCGGATGATGACGACGGTCGCGCGGGCCCGCTCCGCCAGGCGCACCGCCTCGGCGGCCGAGTCCACGCCGACGGCGAGGAAGGCGTCGCCGAGCTGCGGCACGTCGTCGGTGGGGTCGTGCATGGCGACGCTGCGCAGCTCCCTGCGGCGCAGCGGCTCGGGGCCGACGAGCCGGGCGCCGTAGCCGCCCAGGACGTTGACGAGACGGTCGAGGTGGATCACGCCCGCTCCTTTCCCAGGCGGCGGAGTTGTTCCGCGACCACAAAGGGGCCTCACCTGATTGTCGCCCGAGGATAACGCCCGGTCCCGTCCCCGTGGACACACTCGTGGTAGGCGACGGCCCCCGCGTCGGCCACCGCTGTGCTCGCCCCGTCCGCGGACCCGCTTCCGCGGCGCGGGCCCTGAAGACAAGGAACGTTCATGGCCAGGACCACCGACCGATGGATGACCCGGGAGGCCTACGAGCGGCTCCGGGAGGAGCTCCGGACGCTGCGCGCGCTCCCCGACGACGACCCCGGCACCGGGGCGGACCGGGGCGCGGGGGACGTACTCCCCGCGCCCCGCTACATTCACGACCCCGCCGTGCGGCAGGCGCGCGTGCACACCATCGAGCGGCTGCTCAGCGAGGCCGTCGTGGATGAGGCCGCGCCCGACGACGGGATCGCCGCGCCCGGCAAGGTGCTCACCATCCGCTACGACGGCGAGGAGGAGGACGAGGTGTTCCTGCTCGGCGTCCGGGACGCGTCCGTGGCGGACCGGATGACGGTGTACTCCCCGGAGTCCCCGCTGGGCGCGGCGCTGGTGGGCGCCCGCCAGGGCGAGCGGCGAACGTTCACCGCGCCCCGGGGCGCGGTCATCGGGGTGACCCTGCTCAGGGCCGAACCGTACCGGGCCGCCGCCGTGCACTGACCCCGGTCACGGGGCCCGCGGTGGGGGGCGGGCCCCGTGACCGGGGTCAGTGCACGGC